>NZ_JANOJV010000129.1:0-3487 GCF_031418915.1 Chamaesiphon sp. VAR_48_metabat_135_sub
ATGGTCGCACGCGGTTATACCGATGCCCGTACCATGTTGCGCCGCGTCGCCCAGATGGAAGCTTGGCTGGCTAATCCCGTATTAATGTCCGCCGATGCCGATGCCGAATATGCCGAAATCATCGAGATCGATCTTAATACAATTACCGAACCGATCGTCGCCGCCCCCAACGACCCCGACAATATCAAACTCCTGAGCGAAGTAGCTGGAGCAACCATCGATGAAGTCTTCGTCGGCTCCTGCATGACCAATATCGGACACTACCGCGCCACCGCCAAAGTCCTCGACGGCGAACCCGCAGTCACCACCCAGTTGTGGATTTGTCCCCCCACCCGCATGGACGAATCCCAACTCAAAGCCGAAGGCATGTACGCCATCTTCGATGCCGCTGGCGCACGGACAGAAATGCCTGGATGCAGTCTTTGTATGGGAAATCAAGCGCGGACGGCTGATAATGCCACGGTGTTCTCGACTTCCACCCGCAATTTTAATAATCGGATGGGTAAAGGTGCCCAAGTCTATCTCGGTTCGGCAGAATTAGCGGCTGTTTGTTCGCTATTAGGGCGGATTCCGACGGTACCGGAGTATCTGGATTTGATGAGCAAGAAAATCAACCCGTTTGCGGGGGATCTGTATCGTTATCTCAATTTCGACCAGATTTCTGGTTTTGAAGATGAAGGTCGAACTGTCTCAGTAGATGAGGTCAGAAAGCTAGCTGAGGTGTAAATCTGGGCATAATTAATTGAGGTGGGCAATGCCCATCTCAAGTTTAGTTGACTTGAAGATCAATAATTGCTTGATATTAGTACTATCAATTAATAATTAAACATGGCTAATAAAAAAAGCAATCCTAATCAAATAGAATTAAACCTTTGTCCTGATGGTGTAGAAAACTTAATTTCATCAAATAGCGATTTACAAGAAATATTGATTGTCAAAGATGAATACCAAGACAATTCAGTCTCAGAGAAAAAAGAAAAGATAAAAAATACTTTAAGTAATAAAGATAATATCTGCCAAACACCTAGTATTAACATAAATGATGGTTTAGATCTATTCCTACCATTAACTTATGAAGAATTATTACAAGAAATCGGGGAAGGTAAATCTAGACTTCCAGATCTAATTGTTCCTGTAACTGAATTTGAAGAACAGATTGTTCAGGTCTTAGCAGATATTAAGAATGCTGGCTATTTACTGTTTTTATATGGAGTTTCTGGAGTTGGAAAGTCAACATTTGTTAGCTCATTGCAATTTCAAAAATATATTCCCATTCAACAAATATTACCAATTGATGCTGGTGAATTAGTTCAGACTGATGATTCTTCAAAATTAAAAGAATTAATTAAAGCAATTAAGCAAGAAGCTATTCAATTTTTGTCAAACAATAACGCAGCAAATGATAAATTATGTATCGTTATAGATTATTTGGAGAATTTAGAAGATGAAAGTGATAATGATGTTATTGCTTTTTTCAGGGATTTAAATAGTTTACTTCGTAAATGGCCAATTTTAATTATTTGGCCTGTTACGGTAATGAAGGACTTAGATAGTATGCAGTCTTTCGCCAAGAGTTATTCTAGTACTATGTTTCACAGAAGAATACCCGTAATAAAATTCACTGGCCCTCCGATTGAAGAATACCCAAATATTGCGAAAAAAACAATTATGTTTTTCAATAAAGGGAAAAGCTGTTATGATTTTCAATTAAATGACAATGATTTTGAAGAATTAAAAAATAATTACCAGCAAAAGCCTCAAGAAAAACATCTAATTAGAGATTACTTAACAAGTGTTAGAAATCTTTGGGAAACGAGAACTAATTATATTTCCAAAATAGTAAAATCTATTCCTAAGCCAACAGAGGTCTGGTTTATTTTTTCCTACCCTGATGCCGAAGGAACAGTAGCACGTTTTGCAAAACAGACACCAGATATAATCAATGAGATGTGGAATGCTGACTACAAATCTCTATCTGTATATATTACTGATAACAATCAAAAAAAGCTGACTGGCCAGCTAAACGTCTTTCGTTGGCACTTAGTAGTAGGATGCTAACAACTAAAATTATGTATTTGCCAACGAATGCTTTGATAAGTTGTATAGCTGCTTACGCAAAAGATGCAGAAGTTCCTATCTCAAAAGAAAATTTACTTGATGAAAATAACTATAACATTCCACCCTTTTGGTTTACAAAAAGGAGAGCGGGAGAAACACTTAAAGTAACGCCTTTATATCTACAATTGGCTGGTATCCCTATGAGAGGGAAGCGAAAAAGTGGTAAAGTCGAACAAGGTTTGAAAAATGCAACACAAGCATTTAAGCAGATTAATTCAGATATATCTACAAATAAGATAAGCGATCAGCATTTTAATAAATCTATTTGCTTCGCATTAAAAGATGCATTTCAAGGATCAGATTTCAGTTTTTCTTCTGAAATAAGACATCCTCATCTAACAAATATTAGACCTGATATTTTGGTGGACATGAATGATAAGATAATTTGTTTAGAGTTTTGCTACACTAATGACAATACACCTGGAAACATGGCTGATTATGTCTTGAGAAAATTAAACACATACATGAAGCAGTTACAATGCAACTTTGGAATAGAAAATTTTAATTGGTAGTAATTGTTTCATCTTCTTAATCTTCAACAAGATATTTATCAGTGACGATCGAACAAAATACAATTTCAAGACCAGGGCTATTCGGACTCAACCACTCCAATCGAGACTTCAGCCAAAAAGAGGCATGGGGCAAAAACTGTTTTAACTCATCGTTCCCCGCCGCTCTTTGTGCATACTTGTACCAACGCAATCTAGATAATATTTATCTAAAACTCGATTCTAATTTACAAGTTATTCATTCAACGATCGATACATCCACCCTGTACGGAATCGAGCCAACATCCGATAATTTATTTTATGCCTTTGAAAATCAATTCACTCCTTATCAGCAATATGTAATTGGTAACTTACCAGGAGTAGATTTAGTTACACAATCACGCGATCGAGGAATCTGTCTACAAGCGATCGAGATTAAACTAACAGCTTTACCAGATCATACCACTTGCGATCTTGCTGAGGATAATTATGGATGTGAAATAGTCATTAGACCCGATACGATCGTATACTTAGCTTGCAGTATTATTGATAGCTTTAAAGGTAGGCTCGATCTACTCAAAAGTATACTCGATCTTTATCCGATCTCGATCGATGATTGGACAGAGCCGAGTAGTGTTATTCCACATATTCCCAAAATGATTGAGGCTCTAGATGCGATCGCATTATCACTACTAGACTATCAGAAACCACTGCTAATGCAGCCAGTTTGGAAAACATTAGGTAAATCACCTAAGTTAGCCGAAAACTGTTTAGATGTATTTATTTGGAGCGACTTAGCCTTCACTAGATTATTTGTCAATCTAGTGAAATCAGAGATCGATACCTATGGTAATTGTAGAAGTGTTGCTAGGCATACGCGA
>NZ_JANOJV010000130.1:0-15072 GCF_031418915.1 Chamaesiphon sp. VAR_48_metabat_135_sub
GATCGATACAATCCAAACAGGGCTAAAAATCAAGCCAGATAGTAATAGCGCGCTCTTCGATCTAGGGAATGCTTATTATAAATTGAATAAGTATCCAGACGCGATCGCTCAATATCAAAAGGCGGTAAGAAAAGATCCTAAATTCTGGCCCGCAATTAATAATATTGGCTTAGTAAGTTATGAAAATGGTGATGTAAATGGTGCGATCCAACACTGGCAAAAAGCGATCTCGATCGATCCCAAAGCCGCCGAACCAGTCTTAGCCATTGCCGTCGCTCTATTTACCCAAGGGAAGCAAGCCGAAGCCTATACTGCTGCCGAAAAAGCGATCGTGCTTGACAACCGCTATGCCAATATTCAATACCTCAAAGATAATCTCTGGGGTGATAAACTTCTCAACGACACCCGCAAATTGATTCAGACTCCGAGGGTTAGGGATTTTATTACTAAGGCTCCGAGTAAGGGGTAATGCGGTGAATGGTGGATGGTGGATGGTGAATAGAAAACAAAGAGAACGCAAGCGTTCTAACCATTTCCGATCCCTATCAAAATTACCATCTACCATCCACCATCCACCATCCACAAACTCACTAACCACTATTCACTAGTTTCTAGTAATCATGTATTATTATTTCACAGTCTAACCCGATTGCGAACAGTTTGTGGCAGACTGAGGATTAACTAAAGCGATCGAGATAGACATTTGAACTCATGGTAAAACAGTTAGATCTGCTAGGTACAGACAAAATTATTCCCATTGCGCTGCATTCAGAGATGCAGAAATCGTACCTGGAATACGCCATGAGTGTGATTGTGGGGCGGGCGTTACCGGATGTGCGGGATGGTTTGAAGCCTGTGCATCGGCGGATTATTTATGCCATGCACGAACTAGGATTGACACCAGATCGTCCCTATCGAAAATGCGCTCGTGTCGTTGGGGATGTGCTGGGTAAATATCATCCCCACGGCGACCAATCGGTCTATGATGCCCTCGTTAGACTCGTTCAGGACTTTTCAACCCGTTATCCACTTTTAGGCGGACATGGCAATTTTGGCTCGGTTGACAACGATCCGCCAGCGGCGATGCGGTATACCGAGACGCGGTTGGCTCCGATTAGTCATGAGGCTTTATTGGGGGAGATTAGTACGGCGACGGTTGATTTTATCGGTAACTTCGATAACTCGCAACAGGAGCCGACAGTTTTACCCGCTCAAGTTCCGCTGTTATTGATTAATGGCTGTAGCGGGATTGAGGTAGGGATGGCGACGAATATCCCTCCCCATCATATTGGGGAAGTGCTCGACGGGGCGATCGCGTTGATCGATAAACCAGATTTAGCCGACGCTAAATTGTGGGAATTAATCCCTGGTCCTGATTTTCCCACAGGTGGGGAAATTATGGGGATTGAAGGTATCCATGATGCTTATCGCACTGGGAAGGGGATTATCACCGTGCGGGGGGTTTCTCATGTCGAAGTTGCGGGCGATCGCGCTAAACTTACTAAGTCAAAGAAACGTCGAGATTCGCTCATCGTCACCGAATTACCCTATCAGGTAAACAAAGCCGCCTGGATCGAGAAGATCGCCGATCTGGTTAATGCTGGTAAGATTGAGGGTATTGCGGATTTAAGAGATGAAAGCGATCGAGAAGGAATGCGCGTTGTGATCGAGATCAAGCGTGATGCCCATGCGACGAATGTGCTTGAACAACTTTATCGGCAAACAGCCCTTCAGAGCAACTTTGGGGCGATTATGTTGGCAATTGTCGAGGGACAACCGCGCCAACTTAGCCTCAGACAACTGCTCGAAGAATTTCTCAAATTCCGCGAAGTCACCCTCACCCGTCAGTACGGAAACGAACTAGAGCAAGCTCAAAAACGAGTACATACTCTCTCCGGTTTACTCAAAGCCTTAGATCATCTCGATGCGGTAATCAATATCCTCCGCAACGCACCAGATGGAACTACTGCTAAAGCCATTTTTCAGACAGAATTAGAATTGAGCGACATTCAGGCGGACGCAATTTTAGCGATGCCCATGCGACGCTTAACTGGGATGGAGCGGAAGAATTTAGAAGCAGAATTTCAAGAGCTAACCAACCAGATTAATAGTTTAAATAACCTGCTCGAAGATCGAGTTGAATTATTAAAATCGCTCAAAAAAGACTTGCGATCGCTCAAACGAAAATTCTCTGACGATCGACGTACCAAAATCACTAAATTAGAAGCACCTAAGCCCGAACAAAAGGTCGCTAAAATATCTGCCGAGAAAGAATCTATCCCTAAAGTTAAAGTCGATAGAAATCGGATTATTCCAGTCACTCCACCTCAAATTATTGAAGCTGAACCTACTCAACCGACCACCTTAGAAATCACCCATCAAGGATATATTAGAAGACTGAGTAAAACAGGTGCAAAACTCAATCCAAATACGCATGATTTTGTCATCAAAACATATCAAACTAGCACCGATGAAGAACTAACACTAGTAACAACTGATGGTAGAGCCTTTCCGCTCAAAATTAAGGATATCCCTCCTACTGTGGGCAATACCCCAGGGACAATTCTCACTAGTCTGATTCCCGCATTGCAAAACACAGACGAGCCGATAATTTATACCCTCCTTACCCCCGCCCAAACCCACGACGATCTCCGCGAACTCTTGCTTCTTACCAGTCAGGGTAAAATTAAACGTATCCTGCTCCAAGAACTGAGCGGACTCACCAACCGAGGTACAACCCTAATCAAACTCCGCGAAGACGATAAACTCCACACCATCACCCCCCTCACCAACCAACGGGAAATCATTATCGCCACCTCCGGCGCACGCATCCTCCGTCTCGCCCTCGCCTCCGAACAAATCCCCCTCATGGGAAGAGTTTCTCAAGGTATCCAAGCCCTCAAAGTCGGTGGTAGAGAACGTATCGTTGGCTGTATCCCCGCCAGTAGCACCGAAGATCTGATCCTGATCTCCCGCCAAGGCTATGCCAAACGCATCCCGATCTCCACTATTCGCATCGTTCAAACCGGAAATATGGGTACCCACGCCATGCAATTCGCCCTCAAAACCGATAGTCTCATCTATCTGAGCCTTCCCCCCGAAAACTTCGATCTCGTTACTACCAGTCATCGTCATCAAATGATTTCGATCGATAAAATCCAAACCTATGGCAAAGATGGTATCGGAGACAGACTAGTCACCCTCAATTCAGATGAAGAAATAATGTTCGTTAATTAGTGGGGAGGATTGAGTCGATCGATTTAAACATGTTTGAGTTCTAGTGACAATGGTTTATCTCGATCCATGTTCGATAGTACTCGATCGACATAAACCATTACCATTTCTAAGTCTAGATTTCGCCAATTTCGCTACCACCAAATTCCCTAGAGATGTCAAAATGATGGTTTGGAACCATCCATCATTGCCAAAGCCATCACATCAAGAAAGATCCATGACAGCCCAACCCTCAAAAATCGTCTACACCTTTACCGATGAAGCTCCGGCTTTGGCAACCTACTCATTTTTGCCGATCGTCCAAGCATTTAGCAAAGCTGCTAATGTATCGATCGACACTAGTGATATTTCCCTGGCTGGACGGATTATTGCAGCTTTCCCAGAACGTTTGACACCAGCACAGCAACAACCTGACGATCTAGCGATCTTGGGCGAACTGGCAAAAACACCAGAAGCTAATATTATCAAGTTACCGAATATTAGTGCTTCGACACCCCAATTGACAGCCGCGATTGAGGAGTTACAGACGCAGGGGTACAATCTTCCCGACTATCCCGCTCAACCGCAGAATGAAGCGGAAGCGGAGATTAAGGCACGGTATGCGAAGATTTTGGGCAGTGCGGTGAATCCAGTCTTGCGGGAGGGCAATTCTGATAGGCGGGTAGCGTCAGCGGTGAAGAAATACGCCCAAAAGAATCCGCATCGAGTCGGTGCATGGACACAAGATTCCAAAACTCACGTCGCCCATATGGAAAATGGCGATTTTTATGGTAGCGAGCAATCAGTAGTTGTATCGGCAGCGGGACAAGTGAAAATCGAGCTAGTAGCCGCAGATGGCTCTGTAAGCGTGCTGAAGGAAAAGACCGTAGTTTCGGCAGGAGAAGTCATCGATGCCAGCGTGATGAGCGTCAAGGCGTTACGGGCGTTCTACGATCGAGAAGTTAAGGCAGCAAAAGCTGAAAATATTTTACTCTCGCTCCACGTCAAAGCGACGATGATGAAAATCTCCGATCCAATTTTATTCGGGCACGCCGTCAAGGTTTATTACCAAGATGTATTTGCTAAATATGCCGATACGTTCGATCGATTGGGTGTGAATCCAAATAATGGGATTGGTGATGTCTATGCCAAGATTCAATCTTTACCTGATGGGGAGAGAACCGCGATCGAATCTGACATTCAAGCAGTTTATAACAACAGTCCCCAATTAGCGATGGTCAATTCCGATCGGGGAATTACCAATCTCCACGTTCCCAGCGACGTAATTATCGATGCATCGATGGCGGCAGCGATTCGCACGTCTGGCAAAATGTGGGGCGCGGATGGGCAAGCGCACGATATGAAAGCCATGATACCCGATCGCTGTTATGCGACGATTTACAAGGAATGTATCAAATTCTGTCAGGAACATGGCGCATTTGATGTCACCATGATGGGAAATGTTGCCAACGTTGGCTTAATGGCGCAGAAAGCCGAGGAATATGGTTCCCACGATAAAACCTTTGAAATTCCAGCAGATGGCGTAGTGCGCGTTTTAGGTGCCACTGGCGAGACATTAATGGAACACTTTGTCGAACACGGTGATGTCTGGCGGATGTGTCAGACAAAGGATTTACCCATTCAGGATTGGGTAAAGCTAGCTGTGAGTCGAGCGAGAGCTACGGGTTGTCCAACGATTTTCTGGCTGGATGCCAATCGCGCTCATGATACCAATCTAATTGCCAAGGTGAACCAATATTTACCCAACCATGACACGACGGGATTGGATATTCAAATCCTCTCGCCAGTGGCGGCGATGCGGTTCACCTGCGAACAAATTAAAGCGGGTAAAAACGTTATTTCTGTTACGGGAAATGTATTGCGAGATTATCTAACCGATCTGTTCCCCATTCTCGAACTAGGTACTAGTTCCAAGATGCTATCGATCGTTCCGTTACTCGCCGGTGGTGGCTTATTCGAGACAGGTGCGGGTGGTTCGGCTCCCAAACACGTCCAACAGTTTGTCACAGAGGGACATCTGCGCTGGGATTCCTTGGGTGAATTTTTAGCTCTTGCGGTGGCGTTAGAGGATGTGGGACAGAAGACGGATAATCCCGACGCGCTGATTTTAGCAGAAACACTCGATCGAGCCAACGGCAAGTATTTAGATAATGGTAAATCTCCAGAGGCAAAGGTCAATGAATTAGACAATCGTGGTAGTCATTTTTATTTAGCAATGTATTGGGCACAAGCATTAGCGGAGCAGGATAAAAACGCCGAATTAAAGGCGAAGTTTACAAAGTTGGCACAACAATTGAGCGAAAATGAAACGGCAATTGTCGCTGAGTTGAATGGTTCTCAGGGACACTCGATCGATCTGGGCGGTTATTATCATCCCAATGGGGAGAAAGCAACTCAAGCAATGCGTCCGAGCCAAATATTTAATAGTGCTCTATCTCAGCTTACCGATTGATGAGATAACAATATTCTCGTTACCATACAATCGATCCGATCTGCCTGAAATCATTGTGCCCAGAGGTAATCCAAAGAGATCCGCTCAACACCACTGGGGATCAATCCTCAGGCTAATAGCTCAAGTCCACTAAAGTGGACTGGCTAATCTTTAGTCCACTTTAGTGGACTTTATCTGTGAGCACCGCACTTGAGTAGCGGGTGGGTGATGAACGTAGCAAACATCCTTAACCCGTTGGCGTAGCCTCTGGAGCCAGGAGAAACTGACGTTAACTACATACATCTATAAATAAAAATACACCAGTATTCTAAGCTTTAAATGTTAGAATCGGGCGCATTTTTGCCACCACTTCTACCATTCCAGCCGTTACTTGAGTATCGATGACTCGATCGATCGATTTGTATGCAGCGGGAGCTTCTTCAATCCGTCGCTCTGGGCGCAAGGTGATGCAATCTACCCCATCTGTCAAACCTAAATCTGATTCGGTATAGTTTGCCCCCGCACGGGTGAGTTCAAATCGCGAGATCGATCTCCCCGCACCGTGGGCTGCGGAATTGAGGTATCGATCGTTTCCTAATCCAGCAAGTAGATAGGATGGTGTGCCCATCGAACCAGGTGTAATCAGCAATTGCCCAGCAGCGGCGGAACAAGCACCTTTACGGACGATCCAGCCATCACTGTGGGGAAAAGTGAGGTTGTGAGGCAGATCGCAAACTAGTGGTGCGGCAAGATCGCCATAGACTTGTCGCAATCGCAGTCGGAGTAATTCAGCCAGAATTAAGCGATTGACAAAGGCATAGTTAGCCGCTGTTGCTTCTGCTTCGAGATATTCGGCTACCAAATTAGGGTTGGTAGTAGTTGAGAGGGAAAATAAGTTGGAATTGGGGAAAGGATAACCTTTGAGCCAATTGGCTTTGGCTTTGTCGCGCCACATTCCACCGATATACTTACCCACTGTCCGAGAACCAGAGTGAATTGCGATCGCTAGTTGTCCGACTTTGATGTGCGATTGATAGGCAAGATGCGGATTGCGGATTTCGATGACTTCTTGGATTTCGACAAAGTGATTACCACCACCAATCGTACCCAAATCCCCATCGCGAACCAATCCTGAAGCTGGAACTAGTTCGCTGGGTGCCCACCTCGCATTTCCAGCCATCGAGCCGAGAAATTGCACTTTTTCGATCTCCTGCCACAACTGGGCAAAATCCGATTTAGCCACACTCCCCATCGGGTGTTGTGTCATCTGCTCCAACCAGCCAGGAATGCCATCTTTAAACATGGCGCGACTGGTAGCTGCTGTCATAGTGACATCGCGAGTCCCGAAAAAATAATCCCCTTTCATCAATTCGACAAATTTGTCGCGTTGAGCGAGGAAATCTTCGACACTCAGATCGACGACGTGGAGCCGCATTCCACAGTTGATATCACTGCCAACGGCAGCGGGAACTACCATTCCCTGAGTTTGAATGACGGAGCCGATCGCGACTCCAGTATCGCCAGGATGGAAATCAGGCGTAGCAAAGGTACGATCGACTTTACCACCGCCTGGATTGGTGAGGGTAGTTAGTTCGGCAAGTTGTTTGAAGGCTTTGCTCTCGATCGGGAAATCGGGCGGTAATAGTACTTCTGCGATTGCTGTATCGGGGCAATTATTCAGTCGGACTTTATATACACGATCGTCATAACTGACATCCAATCCTTGCTTGGCAAGAGCGCGGAGGAGTCTTTGAGTATTCTTGGGCTGCTGCATAAAACCTGTCGCCAATACCTCTATGGTTTTGGCAATTATTTTTGAATAGGTTGACTGGGTGTTCAGCAGCCGCAGTCAGTTATAGTTGAAAGTTTTGTTAGTTAATACTATTTGGGAAGTATACCCATAATTTAATGTTAGCCTGATGATTCGATCGATGTCAAGTGCAAACAGGAAAAATCATCAAACAAAAATCAGGATACACCCGAAGGCATATCCTGATTTTTTCTTGCACCAATGCTATGAATACTATTACTGCAACACCGCGTGGGTAAGCATTAAGGGCACCCCTACATGTTAATTGTGTAGCATGGTTGATAATTGTCTACGCTGCAACCAGAACGGGATAAACACTGATTTTTTTACCATTCTTTCCTCTGCGCTCAAAGGTGACAACCCCATCAACTAGGGCATAGATGGTGTAGTCTTTACCAAGACCGACATTATTGCCAACGTGGAAAGATGAACCACGTTGACGGACGATGATATTGCCAGCTTTGACTACTTCACCACCATATTTTTTGACACCCAATCTCTGGGCGTTTGAATCTCTGCCGTTTCTAGTACTACCTGTACCCTTCTTAGAAGCCATAATTACCTCGGATTACTAAAATTGTATTGCTTTAATCCCCTCTTGGGAGCGGCTCACGTAACTCCTGACGGAGAGGCTACGCCAACGTCGGGTTCCCCGACGGTATTAGTGAGACAAGAGAGGGGTAGGAGTGGGTTCCGGCTAAACTGCGGCTGCGACGGCTTCAGCTTTGGCGATAACGGCACCATTGACACTGATCGAATCAATCATCAAACGAGTCACTTCTTGACGGTGTCCGCGTTTTTTACGAGTTTTCTTTTTGGGCTGCATTTTGTAGACGATCACCTTACGAGCACGATAGTGACGCATGATGGTGCCTTCAACAGTAACACCCGCAACTAGTGGTTGACCGATTTGGATGCTGCCATTATTTTCAAGCAAAAATACTTTATCGATCGAGACGGTGCTTTCGACTTCACCAGGTAACAATTCGATATCATAAAAGCGACCTGGTTCGACACGCATTTGCTTGCCACCAGTCTCAATAATTGCGTAAGTCATAGATTTAATGATGTGAAATGCCGTAAGGGTAGTCTCAATTGCTGACGATGAGACATTTGTAAAAATTTAACCCGATCCGAGCGTAGTTATAGACAGCCCCTTATTATGACAGATCGAGATCGATCGAGTCAATAATTTAGTATCGATCGACCTGAATCTGAACATTCTCAGAGAGTTGAGGAATTTCGGTATACTTACCTAGTGCTGACATGACAATGCCATAACCAGCCATTGCCAATGTGCCATAGAAGACCACATTCATCAATACTTGAGTCAAAAGTCCCACCCCAATAATTGGGAGCAGTACATATTGCAGTAGCAGCCCACACAAAGAGATCAAAATCCCAATCAGAATTGCTTGGAGCACATTAAACCGGATAAACCGATTAATCCGAGGATTGACGACGACACCGATGTACAGCCCGAAGAACAGTACTAAACTACCGATTTGATTGTTATTAATTGCCAACAATGGTGCTAATGGTTGGTACAATTTCTCAAGAATGGGAAATTGTTTAAAGACGAATAGACCAAAAAAGTAGACATCAGCAATCGGGAGTAAATAAGCGAAACTCCCAAAAAATCTGTCTGCTACTGTCGCGGAACTTTGCCAACTCATCCGATCTACTCCCATGTATGACTACAATTCCCAGCATACCTTACTTATCTTGAGAGCACATTCCGTGGGAAAAATTCAGCTTGCACCTTTAATTTCTCCGTATCTTCGGTACTAGCTGTTGCAGCTCGCCCAGTTGCGTCATACTTAGCTTGTAGTTCGACTTTTACGCCAGCGATGTTTTTCCAGTTATAGAGGGGAGTACTAGCCATGCTATACGTACAACTATAAGTTTCATTCGGTGTGGCACAAGCATTGACAGGGGCAGTGCTTGTTTGTCTAGTAGTAGTATTGCTATAGATTTTCGCAGAAATATTAAATTTGTCTATTCCTTTAATTAAAGTTTCGGGATTTCCGCGATCTATTTGTAACCGCAGATTGCCAGTATTTGTTAATGTATAAACTCTTTCCTCGATTAAATAAATTGGACTACCAATAGCATAACTAGCTGTGGTGTTGGGCGCACTGGTCGTCATCGTACTCGATAGTGACGGACTAATGGCCATATCATACTTCGTATTAGCAGTAACCTCGTTGTCATTTATATACCGGAACGATCTCATGTTTCCGTTCTGATCTGACACCGCCGCTAAAACACTTTCGGTGGTGTTGCCATTGCAAAAATCTGAAGTGGTAACACTATAATTGGCATTAAGATCGTCGAGTTTACAACGATAATCACGAGCATCCCTCAATGTTTGAGGTCGAGTGACTACTGGTGTAACTGTCGAGACTAATGTCCCTACATTACAGGCAGGATTACCATTACCGTTATCGGCAACTACTAGTGTTGTATTAGATGATGTTGCATTGATAGTTTGGCACAAAGTTAAAGATGATGTCAGTGCCCTTCGCACAGTAACTTTAGAAGAGCCTGCCATCATACCAGTACCACCAGGTTCGATGGTAATTACGGGAAATCCATTATCGTTAATTTGTTCTCCAGATTGTTTGATATCATTACCAATTATCTCCATAATAGCAGATAAGCTTTGACTAGAATCAATGTTTTTCTTATCTTTATTAAAGGTAGTACTAGCTTCAATAAACGCATTCATGGCAAAGCCACCAACGAGCAACATAATTAACAGACCAAATATTAGTTCTATTAAAGTAAATCCTTTGTCTGAATTCTGTACTCTACTCGAATTCTGTAAAAGTACCTTCAAGATCGTATACTTTTGAGCCATTATAACTTACCTCTACTTTAAATTTTCGATATTTGTTACTGCAAACTGTAGGATCGGCAGGAATTGCGGGAATTGCTGGGGGACCTACCTGAGCAGGAGTTGTATCTAGACCCTGGCAATAAGTAACTGTGGTTTGATACTGTCGTCCCATTGCCTTCGTGAGTAACATTTCCTCATTAGTAGGAGTAGTCATATTGGCTGGCGTTGATACAGGATTGATAGCTGACGGAGCATTTTGACCATCATTGCTGGGCAAGCCAGTAATCGACTTCGATCGAATATTATCAAACACTCGCTGAGATACAATTAGCGCACCAGTCCGAATCTCACTTTTAGAGTTGTTGATTTTGGCATATAAAAATAGCGGCATTGCATAAGCAAGACAAATCCCTAATGTTGTTAGAGCAATGACAGTTTCAATCAAGCTAAAACCTTGAGAAGATTCTACTGCTTTTTGATTTGCAAAGTTTTTATTTAAATTTGTTTTCATAATAAATATACTTTTCTCAGATGATTCGTCGATTATTCTGTAAAAGTTGACAATCGAAATCAAAAAATTGGCTGCGGTGTACTTTGTCCATCATTGAGGTCTACCGTGGTATTACTGCCATAAGTGAAGATCTCCACAATGCCCACTTTACCAACCAAGACTGCGGCTATTTTAGCTGTGTTATTACCCGTATTACTTCCGGCATTACCGCTTTGGAAATCTTTGAGAATAATATTTTTGGTTGTATCGACAATGCCTCGATTATCGAAACAAATATTCCAATTTAAGAGGTTATCAATCGGAACTGCACCTGTACCTGGAACTGTAACTGTGGTAGAGCCAACTTCAGTTATGCCGACTCTGAGTGGTAGATCGAGATCGAATTGCGAGGCAGTTTCCCAGCCATTATTAGCTGCACCCAGAGCAGTAACTTTACAGTTAGCGGCATACTCGACAATAAATTGGTTGGGTATCGATCCAACATATCCAGCGCGAGTGGTGTATTTTGGACTGATCCGGTAGGCTTGATTGCTAGAAATTGCTTTCGATCGAATCAAACTCAGATGACTCTTGAATTGTAAGGAACCATCGCGTAAAGGTTTATTCAATGACAGCAATGAAGGTACCGCAAATCCCATGACGATGCCAGCCATCATGACAACGGCAAGCATTTCTAGCAAGGTGTAGCCCTGAGAGTTATATTTAGGTGGTCGAATCGCCACAGTCAATGACTCCTCAATAAAGATAAAAATTTAAAATTGCAGATCGTCCTGAAGTTCCCAGATGTATCTTCTTGAGAAGAATAGTTGGCGAACACTAAACTGTCTGCTTTATTAACATGCCCAGATTGGGGGCAGAAATTACACATCAACAGTTTGCATTGCGATTGTCTCGCGATCGGATAATTGGTGATAAAATCGTTTGTCTGCCTAGAACAACTATCCCAGCGACAAGTTTAGATGCTGTGAGATCGATCCTAACCTGTTTATTTTTGAGCTAATGTGATTTAGATCTCTATGTATTTACACTTAGCTAACAGGATTGGCAGGACATCGTTTTCAACTTTCAACATTTCGACTACGCTAAATGCAAGCTTTCCACTTAATGATGAACCTATCTACCACTAGTGAGTATCAGTGTCGAGTGAATCTCAATCTTTATAGTTCTCCTGCTTGTCATGGATTAGCTACTCAAGCAGCGACTACTCGACATTTACGGATAGAATCTCTGACTCCCACGGAGCAGGCTATTCCTGTGCGATTGTGTGAGGATGATTATCCAGGTTGGTTGAAACTGGAAGATGTCGAGCATCTGGAATTAACTACAGATGTTTATCGAGCGGTGAAAGTAGATCGAACCGCAATTGCCGATAGAATCCCTCAAACTATCGCTTTTGCTCGATCTGCGATGCAGGTATCCAATCGTTACTTGTGGGGCGGTACGGTGGCACCTGATTATGATTGTTCGGGGTTGATGCAAGCAGCATTTCAGTCCCAAGGGATTTGGCTACCGCGCGACTCTTATCAACAAGAAGCTTTTGTCCAACAAATTTCGATCGAGGAACTGTTACCTGGAGATCTGATTTTCTTCGGTACGCCAGCAAAAACCGATCATGTCGCGCTCCATTTAGGCGACTTACACTACATTCATAGCTCGGGGATTCAAATGGGTAGGAATGGGATTGGCATTGACATTTTAGCTGATGGTACCGGAGATCCTGTCAGTAGTGGCTACTATGCCAAATTACGCTGCTGTGGGCGAGTGATGTCTAGCTATGGCGGGAGTGGGGATCTGTAGGGTGGGCTTGTAATATCTACGACAATGCAGCTAGAGATTTAATTTAAAATCCGCCGATCTAGGAGCTAGGATCTAAGGAAGTGAAAGGTTTCAGGGATTGTCAATGTCTTAATCATGTTGGGATCTGCTGTCCCAAGGCATGGCAGATTGGGGGCTGAAAGGATTAGAATCGTTGGCATATCCTTCTCCATTGGAGAATTGAATGAGCAAAGATCGGACTCTAATCAAGTATTTAAGTAAGGCAGTTGATGATGACTAATAATGATAAGCTTCAAACACCTGCGACATTATCCGATCGAGAAGTAGAAATAATCGAACTAGTAACGGTTGGCTTGACTAATGAGGAGATCGCCGATCGATTAGAGATTAGCAAACGCACTGTAGACAACCATATCAGCAATATTCTCAAAAAAGCTGGTACTGGTGTCGATAATCGAGTGGAATTAGTCCGGTGGGCACTTCAATGGGGTAAAGTTTGCCTGAATGATATTAATTGTTGTGCGTTACCAAATAGGGAATAGGCTTTAGGTTTTAGGCTTTAGGCTTTAGGCTTTAGGGAAAAACATGATAAATCGATACCTAATGCCTAATCCCTAACATGCGGCATTGCGGTAAAATCTAAAAGCTTGCTGAGTGAGTATTTTAAAGGCGAACGACTATTCTCAGTTCTTATAAAGTTAGATACTTATGGATTTTAATAATTTAGTTACCCAGCTAAATGCTGGGGCGATTCTACCAGAGGGAATCGTCATTATTACCCTGTTGGGAGTTCTAGTGGGAGACTTGATTTTTGGGCGAAATGCAGCCCGCAATCTAGCTTACTTTGCTGTGGCTGGCTTGTTGCTGGCAATCGCGGCTTTAGTATTGCAGTGGGATAATCCCAATCCAGTTGCATTTATTGGGGCGTTTAGTAGCGATCCTCTCAGTGTCGTGTTTCGGGGGATTATCGTCCTCTCGGCGGCGGTGACAATTTTGATGTCGATTAGCTATGTCGAGCAAACTGGTACGGCTTTAGCTGAGTTTGTGACGATTCTATTGACAGCAACTTTGGGGGGAATGTTACTCTCTGGGGCGACTGAATTAGTGACGATTTTTGTGTCATTGGAAACCCTGAGTATCTCATCCTACCTGATGACTGGGTACATGAAACGCGATCCTCGATCGAATGAGGCGGCGTTAAAGTATCTATTAATTGGCGCGTCTAGCTCGGCAGTATTTTTATATGGTACCTCCCTCCTGTACGGATTATCTGGGGGCGAAACCACTCTCGATGGGATCTCAGCGGGGATTGCTGGTGCTAGTGGTAATTTATCATTAGGCTTAATCGTATCTTTGGTCTTTGTCATCGCTGGTATTGCCTTTAAAATTTCGGCTGTACCCTTTCACCAGTGGACTCCCGATGTCTACGAAGGTTCGCCGACTCCAGTAGTTGCATTCTTATCTGTCGGCTCTAAAGCGGCTGGATTTGCACTAGCAATTCGGTTACTCGTGACAGCCTTCCCACAGGTGATGGAAGAATGGCATTTTGTCTTTACCGCACTAGCCGTTTTGAGCATGGTGCTGGGAAATATCGTAGCTCTAGCGCAGACGAGTATGAAGCGGATGCTAGCATATTCCTCGATCGCTCAAGCAGGATTTGTGATGATCGGGATGGTAATTGGTACCGAGACTGGCTACGCCAGTATGGTATTTTACTTATTCGTCTACCTATTTATGAATTTGGGTGCCTTTACCTGTGTGATTTTATTCGCACTGCGGACGGGTACCGATCGAATTAGCGATTATGCTGGTTTATATCAAAAAGATCCCTTCCTCACGCTCGCGCTGAGTATTTGCCTACTATCTCTAGGTGGGATTCCGCCCTTGGCTGGGTTCTTCGGTAAAATCTATATCTTCTGGGCGGGCTGGAAAGCTGGTGCTTATGGATTAGTATTACTCGCACTCGTCACCAGTGTCGTATCGATTTACTACTACCTCCGCGTCGTCAAGATGATGGTAGTCAAAGAACCTCATGAAATGTCTGATGTTGTCAAAAACTACCCAGCAATTAATTGGAATATCCCAGGGATGAGATCGCTCCAAGTAGCTACTCTGGCAACATTGATCGCAACTTCGCTCGCAGGTATCCTCTCCAATCCACTATTTAGCATCGCCAATGATTCGGTAATCAAGACACCGATGTTGCAGGCTAGTTTAGAGCGACAAGTGGCAATTAAATAAGTGGATGGTGAATGGTGAATGGTGAATAGCCTGCGTAGGTTGGGGAGAGCGATTTAGATTGTTCGAGTAACGATTGTTTTAGCACAAGTAAGCGAAACCCAACATTTCTAGAAATGTTGGGTTTCGCTATCGCTCTACCCAACCTACAATTCTCCCATCTCCCCACCCTTCCCACCCCTCCCCGTCTCCCCCTCCCCCTCCTATGCGAATCGTCTTCTTCGGTACAC
>NZ_JANOJV010000131.1:0-18413 GCF_031418915.1 Chamaesiphon sp. VAR_48_metabat_135_sub
AGCCCCTTGTCGATGCACTGGGACTAGATAAAGATCCTCGCAGCAACATCAAAGCTGAACATCAGAAATACACCACCAATATTCCTGGTGTCTTCGCCGCTGGCGATTGCCGTCGCGGTCAAAGTTTAGTTGTCTGGGCATTTAATGAAGGTCGCGGTGTCGCTCGTGAATGCGATTTATATCTAATGGGGAGTACTGACTTACCCTAGGGTACTCTATGCAAAGGGGGATTCTCGATCGATATCCTCCTTTCCCAAAACACACCATAATCATCAATTAGCAACTGCATCAAGACAAATACCATGCAAATCTCACTGCAAACTGTATACGATAATCTGGAAAAGATCGATCGAGTCGATGCCACCACCAGTGCGATGTACCGTCAATCAGCACAGGAAGTATTAGCCGATCCTGAAATTAGTTTAGAGTGGCGCAAAGCAATATCCGATCGACTCAATCGAGTCAATCATGAATTAACAGTTCACGCACATGTTGATGATGACAGCTATTAATTGATAATTAAATTTAGTCTGTAGGTTTGTAAGCAATCGGGCATACCTTGCCAATGGCTACCCGCTGGTTGGCAAGGCAAATTTATTCGAGCATCTCGACTTAGCGACCACGCAACGTTCTGGGATGCTGGCGATCGCGTGATGATGATTACGGATACAGCCCTCATGCGGAACCCCAATTACCACAAAGCAACCGATACATTAGACACGCTAGATTTAGATTTTATGGCGGAGATTTGCAGTCGATTATGTAAAGACATTTACAATATGCATTAATTTCAAAATGTCCTGTTTGATGTAGAAGTCTCTTGAATATCTATGTAGTCATCGCTGGTGCAGCTAGCTAAAATGCTGTATGGCTGGAAAATCCTCAAGGAGCATAGATTTCATGGTTATTGCTACTCCGTCAACAGCTAAACTTAGCTCAAAAAAAATCGTCGATCTGTGGTCGAGCCTACCAACAGAATACTTAGAAAAAGATTTGGGACATAATTTTATGTCCAAACTCTTCGAGTATCTGGGACTGACTCACAACCAAATTAAAAATGAACCGAATATTGGCACTGGCAAAGGTTTACAGCCAGATTACTTAATCTATAACGATCCGACCCATTCGCCTGTATTGGTTATTGAAATCAAAAAACGTAAATTAGATTTAGCACAAGTCAGTGATGCGAACTTTATCAGTACTTGTCAGAATCATTCTCTCTATCAAGATGCAGTGGGTTTACCAGTTAAAGCCAACAATAATGGGATCGTTCAATACTTAGATATTAATAAAGTTAAGCCTGATTGTTTGGCAAATTATGGATTGGTATTTAATGGTGACTTTTTTCAACTGTGGCGGCGAGTCGATGGGCTAGTTATCCCAATGACGACGATCGAACGAGTCAATAAAACTAATTTGCCCAAATTATTGAAAGAGTTGGCAAAATGCTTACGAACTCCACCATCTGCACTAATAACTGCGATTTGGAATAGTAAAGGTGGCGTTGCCAAAACAACTAATACTATCAATGTTGCGTCCTGTTTAGCTTTGACGAGCAAACGAGTCTTATTAATAGATCTCGATCCACAAAACGATCTAACCACAGGAATTGGTTTGAAATCAAATTACGCACCCGATTACTTTGATCGAGCTTACGAACAACTCCAGCTTCAAGAATTGGGACAAGCAAAAGATATTTTGATGTCATCAATTCAGACTAAAAGTTATCCCACCAGTGATGGTAAAAGTTTTCACTTGTCGCTGTTATCTTCATCCAGAGATTTTTTGAATGACATTAATGATAATATTCGTCCACAAAAACCTCAGGTAATATTTAACTATCTACTCAATTTAATTCGATATAATTACGATTATATATTGATCGATTGTTCTCCAAAACGAGATAAATTAGCTGAATGTTTGTTATGCAATGCTGATGTAATATTATTTCCGATCGATCTGGGTTCAAAGTCATTGAAACATGCGATAAATCTATCGTTAAATGTCATTCCCACAATTAAGACTATGCGAAATAAGACTGACAATTTCACCATTGGGCCGTGGAATCTCGGATTAGTCTCTAGTAAATGTCCCAATCAGATCGGTGAAGGCATTAAAAAAGCTAGTTCTGCACTGATCGAAGATCTAGGATTTACAGGCAAACAAGTAAGTATTCACTTGCTCGATTATGCCCAAATCAATCAAGCCGAATATCAAGGTAAGCCAGTAGTTTGTTGGCAAAATTCACCCATTACTAAATTGTTTCACAAACTGACCGATGAAGTTTTCTTGAATCATAATTATACAAACAACTAACCTCATCCATTCGATCGACCAATCTCTTAAATATATTGAAGGTAACAGATTATGGTGTCAACTCTAGATCGACGCATTGCTAGCACTCCATTAGGACAGGTTTTGCGTTTACCCTGTAAATTCATTCAAGCTAAATCCTCTGTCGAAGAGATGGTAATTAATGCCATTGCTAAAGAGTTAGTAATAACTGGTAAAAATGTTTTGCCTGTAATGGTTAAACTTTTAAAAGAAGATAAATACACATCAGTATTCAATAGTCAGATTGTAATTGCCGCCCAACGCGCTGGTCTGGATTTTGTCTGTTGTATTGTTGTCGATGATGAGATGGCAGCTCAACTCAAAATTGAAAGTGGTAAGAGTATTAAAATCGATCTCAACCAAGCATCTGAATCTGAATTACAAACGGCTTTTGAGAATATTCAAACAAATATCGCTGCATTTAATAAAATTGAGCCAGCTAAAATTGCTAGAGCAATTAGTGAATATCGATCGGTCGATCGCATTACAAGCTTAAATTTTTTGACCAAGTTAAAGTGTGGCATCGGCAAAACTAAATTATCTGTATTGGTCGATCGACTGATGTATTAATAAGCTGTCAAACATTTAAAACACTCTTTTTGTCTTCTAGAACCATTGCCGTAAGGGATTCAGTTAAAAAATTTAGATGTAAGACAGCTTACATCAAATAAAAACCCGATTTTCAAGAAGTCGGGTTTTTGTCTCTAGAAGTATGTTCAGATTTTGTGGAAATTCACTTGTCCTTATGGCAATTGGGCTAATTTAGAGCTGTTTGATCTCAGCGACTAATTTACCGACGACATCCTTGGCACTACCAAATAACATCATGGTTTTATCGAGATAGAATAGTTCGTTTTCGACACCAGCAAAACCAGTACTCATCCCGCGTTTGATCACGATCGTGTGTTTGGCTTTGTCTACATCTAAAATCGGCATCCCAAAGATCGGACTATTGCTATCGGTGCGGGCGGCGGGATTTACCACATCGTTTGCACCGATAACTAATGCGACATCGACTCGATCGAACTGAGGATTGATATCATCCATATCGTAGAGTTGGGGATAGGGCACATTTGCCTCAGCCAATAACACGTTCATATGCCCTGGCATCCGCCCTGCAACGGGGTGAATGGCATATTTGACCTCCACGCCTAATCGATCGAGCTGATCGGCTAATTCGCGGACTGTGTGCTGTGCTTGAGCGACAGCCATCCCGTAACCAGGGACGATTACGACTGATTGAGCGTAGCCCAACATCATCGCGCATTCTTCCGCATCGACACTCCGCGCAGTGCGAGTCTCAACAGCTCCACCAGCATTACTTTTACCAGATTTCACACCACCAAAAGCACCGAATAAAACACTACTGAGCGATCGATTCATCCCTTTGCACATAATCTGTGTCAGAATAATTCCCGACGCACCAACTAAAGCACCAGCGATAATTAGGATATTATTCATCAATACGAATCCGGCTGCGGCTGCGGCAATTCCCGAAAAAGAGTTTAGCAGCGAGACAACCACAGGCATATCCGCACCACCGATCGGGAGAACGAATAATACGCCTAAAATTAGGGATATAGCGGTTAATCCTAAAAATACCACTTCATCTTTCGGTACGGTTAGAAAATAACTACTTCCGACAACAAAGCTGGCAAATAGCAGAATATTAACTGGTTGTTGGAGGGGGAAAGTAATTGGCGAACCAGACATCAATTCTTGCAACTTGGCGAAGGCAATTAAACTACCTGTCAGCGTAATTCCACCGATTAGAATGCTGAGAATCAAAGTAATCCGACTATCGATCGATGGTACCTCAGTCGCAGGCAATACCCGCAAAAATTCTGCCACCGCAATCAGCGTCGAAGCTCCACCTCCCAAGCCATTGAGCAGTCCTACCATTTGCGGCATCTCTGTCATGGAAACTTTATATGCCCCAATCGCCCCAATCGCCGAACCGATAGCGATACTCAGGAAAATTGCTGAATAATTAATTACGCCTGCATTTAACAGGGTACCGACAACTGCAATTAACATCCCAACAGCGGCAATTGTATTTCCTTTCCTAGCCGTTGCTGGCGAACCGAGATATTTTAAACCGATAAAAAACAATGCGGTTGAAACTAAATAACTAATCTGAATCCCCGTAGGGATAAATTCATTGATATTCATAAAATAGGAATTATTTGGTAGGGTGTGTTACGGCGAAGCCTAACGCACCGTTGATTAATCTGATGGTGCGTTAGGCATTCGCCGTAACACACCCTACGGATCTTTAACTAACCTTTGTTTCTTTTTTCTTGAACATTTGCAACATCCGATCGGTAACTAAGAAGCCACCAACGACATTAATTGTTGCGAGAATAATCGCGATCGACCCCAAAATTGTAATTAAGTTATCATCGGGATTTCCAGCAACTAATAATGCACCAATTACGGCGATTCCCGAAATCGCATTAGAACCAGACATCAATGGTGTGTGGAGGGTGGGCGGTACTTTGTTAATTACTTCTGCACCTGCAAGTGTCGCCAACAAAAAGACAAATAAAGCAGCAATCAGTGTTGAATTCATAAAATTTTGGCAATAGGGACCTGTAGGGGCGGGTTTATACTATCAATTAGAACGAAGCTATGAATTTAATTTGAACCCGCCCAACCCCACTAGAAGGTGTAAGAAGGTAGGTTAACAAATACAGAACATCAAATATTCAGATGTGAATTAAACAACAACGGAAGCTTGACTGGTACTATCGACAAAAGCTCGAACTCGATCGTGACAAATCTTACCTTCATGAGTCACACAAGTGCTGCTGACAATATCGTCGGTAAAATCTAAATTCAATACCCCATCCTTAATCAAATACAGCAACAAAGTACTGATATTTTTTGCGTACAATTGACTGGCATGAACGGGTACCGATGCGGGTAAATTAACCGTACCGATCACCATTACCTGATGCCTGTCGATCGATTTACCAGCCTCTGTATAAGCACAATTTCCACCCTGCTCCGCCGCCAAATCGACAATTACCGAACCTGGGCGCATCTGCGATACCATTTCTGCTGTTACTAGCAGTGGAGCCTTTTTCCCAGGTACCTGAGCCGTCGTAATTACCACATCAGCCGTATGTACATGTTGGGAGATAGTTTGCTGTGTCAACTCCTTCACTGAGTGTGAAACCTCTTTCGCGTAGCCGTTTTCCCCCACAGTATCCTCAGTCAAAGGTACCTCGATAAACTTCGCCCCCAAACTTTGGACTTCTTCCTTCACCGCTGGGCGAATATCAAACGCCTCCACAATCGCCCCCAATCTTCTCGCAGTAGCGATCGCTTGTAAGCCAGCTACCCCAGCCCCAATCACAAATACCTTTGCAGGTGCGATCGTTCCTGCTGCCGTGGTCAACATCGGAAAGTACTTTGGCAACGCTGCAGCCGCCAATAACACCGCCTTGTAGCCCGCGATCGAAGCCTGGGAAGACAGGGCATCCATACTCTGTGCGCGAGTACTACGGGGAATTAGTTCCATCGCCAGACTGGTTACGCCCCGATCTGCGAGTTGACTCATCAATTGCTCGTTTGCCAAGGGTGTCAAGCAACTAATCAACGTCACACCCGATCGCAGTTTACTAGCCTCTGTGGGAGTTGGTGGCGAAACTTTTAATACCACATCAGCCTCATGCCAAAGCTTGTCGGCATCGGTAACAATTTCTGCGCCTGCTTGGGTATAAGCTTCATTACTCCAGAAAGACTGTTCGCCAGCTCCCGCTTCAACCCAAATTTCCAAGCCCTGCTTGACTAAGCGGGAGACAATATCGGGAATCAGGGCGACTCGTTGCTCGCCATGACCGATTTCTTTAATAACTGCAATTTTCATGCCAAACTCCATAATTATTGTAGCTGAAGCAACAATTGGGATAAATTGTGCTTTTGATAACAAAAAATATTGAAATGTACCTGTTTAATGGGTGTGGTAGTCAGAACCTTTTCAAAATCTGACTAAAAGACGTGCCTCTTATCTTATAAGTATTCCCAATTAGTTGGACAAATTTTTACTGAATCTTTGAAATAGGTCGGATCGATGCAAGGCAAAGTCCACGGTAGGATCTCAGCCAAATTGCCCGATATTGACATGTTTAGCAATCGACGTGAATTCTCTACCAACTTGCGATCTGGTCTAAACTCTAACCGTTTGCTGCCATAGGCGAATTTGATTCTGTCTTCTCAAATTATGCTAGTTTCAGACTGAAATTGATGAATATTAGTCAATTAATCTTAAATTAATAGTAAATTTAAGTAACAGATGCTTAACGTGCGAGATTTAGTGGAGAATACAGATGTTAAATATTCAGACAGCTCGGAAACTATTGTCAATCCTCGCTCTAACCAGTTGCTTTATCGCAGTTATTCCCGTTGCAGTTAGAGCCGACAGCTTGCCTGGATTTACGCTATTTAGTGGCGTTGAGCCATCAAATCAACTGAGCTATCGCTTAGACTCTGGTAATCGGAACAGCACGGATCGATATCGGCTCAAGATTCCTGGCTCAAAAATCAATCGTCTCGGTGCCGCCCAAATTCAAATTAGTTACCCTGATTATTACAAGGGTAAGTTTGACGATAAGGGTGTAGAAGTCTTCGTTGGCGACAAATCAATCCCCGTTAAATCTGTAGAGTGGGATCGAGAACGTCAAGTTCTCCAAATCGATCTCGCCAAACAGCTCAAAACCAAAGGTGAAATCGAAGTTGTCCTCAATAATGTCCAAAATCCTGATGGGGGCGGGATGTATTACTTTACTTGTCAGGTGAAAAGTAGTGCCGAATTTCCCTTATCTCGATATGTTGGTACCTGGATTTTGAGTATCGATTAGATAAATTCCTCGCGCTATCGAATACATGTATCAAAATCTAATTTTGTTCGATGGGGTTTGCAATTTTTGCAATGCCGCCGTCCAAATGGTAATTGAGATCGATCGACAAAAAATCTTTAAATTTGCGGCGATTCAGTCAGAGTTGGGGCAACAGCTTTATCGTCAGCATGGTTTAGATCCAACTGATATTCAAACACTAATGCTGGTAGATGGAGATCGGGTTTTAACCAAAAGCGATGCTGTCTTGGAGGTGTTGTCTAGACTCGACGGGGGTTGGCAGTTATTAGCTGGTTTTAGGGCCATGCCAGAGCCATTACGTGACTGGGCTTATAGTGAATTTGCCCGCCAAAGATTTCGGCTATTTGGACGGCGAGAAACTTGTATGGTACCCACTCCAGAGTTACAAGAACGATTCTTAAATAATTGATAATTGATGAAAATAGGATCAAAAATATTGGGTTAACGTAGGGGCGATTCATGAATCGCCCCTACGTTAACCCAACACTATTTTGGTTGTTGAACTTATCGTTTATGTGCCTTCCAGGTGCCGCCATAAACGTAGTCAGGGTGACTACTGACTAGTTGCCAGCAATCACCACAAACAAACTGCCACTGACGAGACCGATCGACTTGAATTCGATACATGATATCAGCGATGATCTGACATCGATCGCATGTTTTCACGCGGATTCTAGTCATCTAAACTTGAGCTAATTGCTTGACTTCAACTGGTGCGGTGAGTGCTTCCTCCAACTCCGATTTACCCAATCGTGCTTCGAGAATGTTCATCACTTCCCGTCCAAAATCATTGGGATTATCGCGGAAAGCTTGGAGACAAACTTCGCCGAAGAATGAGCCTAGTGGTTCTGGATTCCAGAGTAACTTTTTCGCAACCCACGGCATATGACTCATTGGGTTGTAGCCTGGTTTAATTACATTGTTTTTAAAGGCATATTCTTCTAGATGAGTATGCGGTTGTAAACCAATAAAGAAAATAGCTGGCTCCACTTTATCTGCACCGAAAATCTTTTCCATTTCGCGGTGATAGGCGATCGTTTGCCGGATAGTTTCAAACCGTTCGTCGATCACATTAAATGAGTAATTGATCGATACCATATCTTCAAATCCCGCCGCTTTAAGATCGCGACAATTTTGTAAGACGGTACGGAGATTGTAGCCCATCCGCATTTTGCGCACTAATTCCTGAGAACCGCTAGTAATACCGATCTCGAAATAATTCATCCCCGTTTTTACCATCAGATCGCAGAGTTCGGGAGTAAGATTGTCAGCGCGAATATAAGCCGCCCATTTAATATCCTCCATCCCACTGGCAATAATTTTTTGTAGTAACTCGATCGCGTCATCTATGTATCGCCGCGCTGGGATAAACTGAGCATCTGTAAACCAGAAATTCCGAATTCCTCGATCGTAAAGTTGCCGCATTTCTGCTACCACTTCATCCGCCGGATTAATTCTGACTTGCTTACCTTCAATCACTGTATAAACGCAGTAGCAACAATTGTGCGGACAACCGCGTTTTGTCTGCACACCTACGTAGAAATCTCTGTCTTGTAAATAATAACTAAACTCTGGCCAAATTGTCTCGATATAATCATAATTGCACGCCGTTTTGTCGATCGAGACTGGCGGCTCATGTACCAATCCTTTCCGAGGTACTTCACCAACGATATAGCATCGCTCATTAGTAAGATCTTCGGCTCTAATAATCTTCTCTAATAAAGCCTCCCCTTCACCAATCGAGACGATCGATCCTTGTGGTAAGCTCTTGGCTAACTGCTCGTAGAAGACGCTGACAGCACCGCCACCGACAACTAATTGAGTTGTCGGATCGTACCTTTTAGCGCGTTTTAGTCCACGCTTAATTAGCGACATATTCCGCCACAGTTCAGTATAGTGACTCGTTAGCATCCGCGCCCCGCCCAGAGCACCGCGTAGCTTTTTTAAGGGATTACGGTCGTAAAAAACTTCAAAGGAGTTTTGGAGCGGATTTCCGCCGCGCCCACCAACAGGCGCGTAGATTTGGATATCCCGCCAGGAGTAAACTAATAAATTTGGCTGGAACTGGTCGATCGTCTCATCTAGAGCGGTACCATAATCTAGCGGTGGTACAGCACCCAAATCGAAGATCCGTTGTTCGACATCGGGAAACTGTTTGTGAACGTGATCCGATAAATATACCACCCCGATCGGAAAAATCGGATTGCAGGGGAGGCGACAATAGAGAATTTTGGTAGTCATAAATTAGGGCGCAGGGCTTAGGGCTTAGTGAGTAGAGGGAATTAGATCCCAATTATTAGTTAAAATATATATTGTTTCTACAATCTGTAGGAGCTGAGATCGCTATCGATCCTCGATTAACTGGAGATCTCAGTTACAATCCACTCCTACCCAAGTTTATTAATACCTTTAATATAACTTTACACAAAATTCGATCGAAAAGGTAGCTTCAGATTGCGCTAAGATCGACATTCGTCTACGTTGAGATCCCCGATTTGCACCGATACAGCCCCCGCCGCCTCGCTCGCGAGCGAATTCCTCATCAGGGCAAAAAGTAGTATCGGTTACAGCTTCTCACCAAATAGGAGTGATACTTTGATAATGCTTCCTTCTCTTATGGGCACCAGGCGAAATAGATGATTATGCCTCACATTCTCGATCCTTTACCTCAAAACAATGCTGATGATGAGATTTGTTGCTGCTATGTTAATAGTACCAGCCAGATCCAAGTTGCCAGAATTACCAATGTCAACAATTGGTACTTTGAGCGAGTTGTTTTTCCTGGGCAACGACTAATATTTGAAGCACCGATTTATGGCTACCTGGAAATTCATACTGGCATGATGGCAAGTTCTATTTTATCAGATAAGATCCCTTGCCAACAACTAATCGTGCTGGGTGGAGATGATGCGCATCCTTTCTCGATTCCAGCAGTTTCTACCGAGTTACAATATGCTGCTAAATAACTGAAGTTCGTCGATATAATGGGGGAGAATTGCATACACTACATCAATGAAAATTGTTCGATGGAAATTGCCAACAAATAAAGCTTGCGAATACCGCAAGCTTTATTATCCACTTTCAATCGATCGAAACCAAAGTATCAACTTTCAACTGAACTTAATCTATCTTGAATATCGGCTAACTTCGATCGCACGGCTAGCTGGGATCGTGGCGATGGGACTTCAGTATTTGGCCAATGTGGTAAATTAAAGCAAGGACAGCTTTCATGCGGAATACCAGCAATTTGGAGTGCGATTGGCATACTGCATCGAGCACAATTGACTAGATCCCACTGGGGAGTGAGCAACTCATCGATCGTTTGACAGGTGTCTTCTAAATAACAATCGCCAGATCGATCGGATAAAATTAAGTCCCAACACCGCTCGAATTCGGCACTGTAATGCGTATCATGGAAGATTTTACTCGGCAATAAACCCAGATCGCCATTATGGACATAAACTTTCTTGCCCAGTTGAAACCAATGTGCGAGATATTGTTTAACTTCAAGTAAAGATGCCATTTGCAAGACCTGTGAATAGTGAACAGTTATCCAGCAACGATCGATTAAGACTGTTCGAGCATTTTGACTTGCTGCCGATACTAACTATTATCAGATATTTCCCAAAATGTAACGAGCGATCGTGAAATTTGTCTTGTTTGTTTGCATAGTAAGTCAAAACTTAATAAATCTTACAGTATCGATCGATTTGCAGGTTTGTGACTCAAAGCTTGTAAAGTTGCGATCCAACCCATAGAAACTAATAGACTGATACAAAATTGCGCTCTCCCACACCCCCACACCCCCACACCCCCACACCCCAACTCCCTAACTCCCCGATCCCCAGACATGGTAAGATATTTGGCAACTATAATAACCGTGTTGAAAACAAGGATTAACAAAATATGGACGCAGCACTCCTGATTGCTAAATTGCCAGAAGCATATGCCATCTTCGATCCATTAGTCGATGTTCTACCAATTATTCCCGTATTATTTCTGGCTTTAGCCTTCGTTTGGCAAGCTGCTGTCGGTTTTCGCTAAATTGGGCTATTTCGGCCAAGGTGGGGTGCCAGACAACAGGTATAATCGAACTACAATTTTAGACGGCGACATCCTCAACATTGAGGATGTCTATTTTTTACCAATATCCCAATTTCAGAATTAATTTTGGCTGACTAAGATAGGTTTATCGGTTTATTTGGGAAGAATATGAGTAGTAAATGGCATCGATCGATTCAATCTTAATATCGACTGCGAGTGTGAATCGAACGAACAGTCAGATCTTCGTATTTAGACTACCACCTATGTCGAAATTAGCCCCATCCCATCACCTGTTGTATTTGATGTTGCGGGCGCAAAAAATTGCGCGAACAGACTCTACCGAGGGTGGCTATGCGATGATGTTTGTATCGATCGTGACAGTCATGCTATTTAGTCTAGTGGCTGCGTCTCTGACGATTACCAACATTAGTAGATCTGCGACCAATGCCTATACAGAAGGCAGTAGTACCTTCTATGCGGCGGAGTCAGGACTCAATCGCAGATCGGATGATGTCCGCCAAAAATTTATTAACTATGCTACTCCTGATGGGGTCAGTCCTGGTAATGTGGCAGGGCAGATTGCTGGGCCTGAAAATATGGCAGCTTGCTTAGATGCTAATCTTGCCAACGATGGGAGTGGTGATTTTTCCTGTCAGAAATTAGATTTCAATTACAGACAATCGACTGGTACCACTGTCAGCAAGGACGCAGGTGGAACATCTTTAGCGAGTGATTACAATAATATTATTAAGTATACTGCCTATACTTTTGCTAGCGATCGGACGAATTATATCGACCCCATTCGCAGAATTCCGCAAGTACAGCCGATTCCTGCCGGACAAGCTTATGCAGGCTTGAACGCCCAGGAATATCGCTATACCATCTATAGCATGGCAACCAGCAAGCAACCAGGGGATTTAGATGCGAGAGCGATGACCGTACTAGAAATGACGTTCAAGAGTCGAAACATTCCCCTATTTCAATTTGCTGCGTTCTATAACGGGGATTTGGAAATGAATTCCACTTCCCAAATGGATATTAATGGACGAGTCCATAGCAATGCAAATTTATATATCCAACCTACTCCATATGGTTCGGAAACTACTAGATTGCTCGGTCAAGTAACTGCGGCACATAGTATCTATAATCGGGTAGATGCATCGACAAATACTAATACTGGCATTACCCAAGTTCTGCTGACTGGAGATCCCAATAACCCTGGAGATCCCAGTAACGTATACGAACCTTTCCCTGCCACCGATCTGGGTGGTCGATTCACCCCCCTCACGCCAGGCGAAATAAATGCTTTTCAACATAAAATTCTAGATGGAGCTGCAGGTGCGGCTCCGTTACAAGTTCCCCAACCAGGTTTCCTGCGCAAGCGAGATCCAGATGGGGAAATCGGTGAGTACTACGGTAAAGCAGATTTACGGCTAGAAATGATGCCCAAGCGGGCGTTGGGAACTGTCCCCTTTAACTTTGCAGCGATTAAGACTGCTGGTACTGGGGGAAGTTGTAGCGGATTTGAGATTTCAACTGGTCGTCAAGGAACGATTAACTGCACCCAACTCAATGAAGGTCAACTGCGCAGCCTCTCACAGCCAGTGATGGCTAAGGTGGTGAGCAATGAAGAGCGTACCCGCTTTTGTCCGAGTGTAGCGGTAAATCATAATCCAGGTTCAAATAACGAACGAAAAATCTTACGTGCGCTGCAAGTTGCGATTGCGGCTCAAAATACCCCAGTGTCTTTAACTCAACTCAATTCAGCACTGAGCGATCCAGCAAATGCTAATATTCGCAGCATTGCCACTAGTTTGAAAAGTTTAAATACCTCTAAATCACCAGCGACACTTGCGGGAGAGGTAGGTGCTTGTTTTCTCCCCGCACCGATTCAGGTGGTGACGGACACAGCTAATGGCACGACTAATATTGCAGGGGCTAATAGTAATTATAGTTGGACCTCAGGTCATTTCGATCGACGTGAAGGTCGGTGGATTGGGATGTTGCAGACCAATATCGGTAGTCTAACAGTGTGGAATCGCGATGGTTTGTATGTCGATCGAGATGATAATCTAAACAGCGTCGATCTCACAAATACCACTCAACAAAATTCAGCATTTAATAGCGGTAACAATGGTTCTGCTTACGATACTAATAATTTGCTGTTCGTTCGTTCTGCACCAAAACCAACCGCGCCTACTGGTAGTTTTCAAAAATTAGGACTGGGTTCTAATGATAATAGTGAGGGTGGATTAGTCTATCATGCAACTGTTAGTGACGATCTCGATGGTGACGGGACTCCAGATATTACCGTCGATCCAGTAGACAAGCTTCGTAACTATACTGATGGTAAGAAGAAAAGCTCTTATGGCTTTACATTTAGCGGTGGTAAAGATCTGCCTGCGCCTTTGACGATAGTTACCGATCGAGCATTGTACATCCAAGGAGACTATAATAATTTTCTCGCCAATGCCGGAAAACAACCAGCAGCTCTCATCGGCGATACGATTACAGTACTATCAAATAACTGCCTAGACGATACCAATTTTCCACCGACAAGTGGTTATGGAATGGTTAATTGTGGCGTTGAAACCATCACAAAAGACGGATCGGAGACCACTGTAAATGCGGCTTTTCTTTCTTACACTGATGAAAGTAATGGTAACAGTACCGGAACCAGCACACTACCTACCCCCAAAAAATATAGTGGCGGTTTGAACAATTACGTGCGAATGGTCGAAGACTGGGGCGGTAAGCCGTTTAACTATGCTGGCTCCTTTATCAGTTTGGGTGCGCCACAAGAGTACAGCGGTGAATATGTATCTGGTAGCGGTACCAATGAAGCATTTGCACCTGGTGCTAGCTACTATAATGTGCCGATTCGTAATTTTAAATATGATGTGGACTTCAATGCTTTTGACAGATTACCGCCACTAACGCCTAAAGTGATTTATCTCCAACAAGAGACGTTTAAGCGATCGTACAAATAGAGATTAAGCTAGTAAAGTAAAGGATAAAGGGATAATCCAAAATCGAAATGACAGTCAGAGTTCGCATCGCGCCCAGTCCTACTGGAAATTTACATATTGGTACAGCCCGCACCGCTGTCTTCAACTGGTTATTTGCTCGTCACAATGGCGGGACATTTATCCTGCGGATTGAAGATACGGATGTCGAACGCTCGAAACCTGAATACACCCAAAATATCCTCGATGGTTTGAAATGGTTGGGTTTAAATTGGGATGAAGGGCCATTATTTCAGTCTCAACGTCTGGATTTATATCGTCAGTCGATTCAAACTTTATTAGATAATGGTAGTGCTTATCGTTGCTATACTAGCACCGCCGAACTTGACGCACTCCGCGCCGCACAGGAAGCAAATAACCAAGCTCCGCGCTATGATAACCGCCACCGCAATCTGACCCCAGAGCAAGAAGCCGCATTTATCGCCGAGGGTCGTCGTCCGGTAATTAGGTTTAAGATTGAAGACGATCGCGAAATTAGTTGGTTGGATTTAGTCCGCGATAAAGTCACCTGGAAGGGTACCGATTTGGGCGGCGATATGGTTATCGCTCGCGCCGCTGATGGCGAGGATTTAGGACAACCGCTATATAATCTCGCGGTAGTCGTAGACGATATTGATATGCAAATCACCCACGTAATTCGTGGTGAGGATCATATCGCCAATACCGCCAAACAAATTCTGTTGTATGAAGGTTTGGGTGTGAAGGTACCAGACTTTGCCCACACGCCCTTAATTTTGAGTCCTGAGGGCAAGAAACTCTCGAAACGCGATGGTGTAACCTCGATCGATGATTTCAAGCAGATGGGCTATATTGCCCCTGCTTTGGTCAATTATATGACGCTCTTAGGTTGGTCGGCTCCTGACGCTCAAGAGTTATTTACCCTCGATGTCGCCGCTGGACAGTTTGATTTCGATCGAGTCAACAAAGCGGGTGGCAAATTCGACTGGGATAAACTTAACTGGATTAATAGTCAGTATATCCACGCGCTGCCTGCGGAAGAATTACTGCCACAATTAATTCCTTATTGGCAAGCTGCTGGTTTTGAATTAGATGCCGATGCAGATAGATCGTGGTTACTTCAGCTTACTAGCTTAATCGGTGCCAGTCTCGAACGTCTCGATGGCTGTGTGGAAATCAGTCGGACATTCTTTACTCCTACTGCGACGCTAAATGAGGAAGCCATCGCCAAAGTCAGTCAGCCTGGAGCGAAAGAAGTTTTGACTAGTCTGCTGACAGCTCTCAAAGCCACTCCTGAATTGAGCGCGATCGAGTCACAGGAGCTAATTAAACAGGTAACAAAAGAGCAAGGCGTTAAAAAAGGTCTAGTCATGCAAAGTCTCCGTGCTGCTCTTACCGGAGAGGTACACGGCCCCGATTTGATTCAATCTTGGTTGCTATTACACCAACATCAATTAGCCATACCTCGGATCGAGCAAGTGCTTTAACCGACATTCCGCACTTGCTGAAAATCTATGCCTAAAAAGCCTTATTTTTTGTGAAGGTAGGGTGTGTTATCCCGTAGGGTAACGCACCGTCAGGGGTTTAGTGGACGAAGATCTACGCAAGCGAAAAATTGAAGCGGAATGTGGGCTTTAAGCTACCTAAAATTAATAGTAGGGGTAATGTCTTGTCTCGCTAAACCGTCGGGGAACCCGACGAGCGCGAGCCGCTTCATAAATTACCCCTACTATTAATTTTGGATCTTTGACTATTAGGTGTTTTATTTAATAACTCGAACAGATTTGACTTTCAACGGTTTGCCCACTTGACAAATAGTGACTGTATCTACAGCAACAACCCCACTTACTCGCACTCTCGTACCATCGATTTTAGGGAATTTACCCATCAGTTCGTATTTGTCACCATTATCGGTAGCAAGTTGATAACAAGTACCTTCTACGACTAATTTGTGAATCGTTCCAGTCAGATGAACAGTTCCTGGTTTAACTTGTGTTGAGCTGGTATATGGATTAGCTAATACGGGTACAATCGGCAAAAATATCCCAATTGTAAAAAGCAGACTAATTACTGAGATGTAAATTTTATTTTTCATAATTTGCCTGATATGTGAAATTAAAGGTGAGTCATGCTCGATTGACGATCTTATGCTGGACGACCCAAAGTAGTAATATACAAGACAGCTTCATCTTCAGGAATTCCTAAAACTTCATTGACTCGATCGTCAAAAAATCCGGCAATTCCGCTCACCCCTAAATCTAGCCGAATCGCTGCTAAATTTAACCGTTGTCCTAAATGTCCTGCGTCCAAATGGAGATAACGATATACGCGATCGCCATGTTTCTCTACTGCCATTTGTAAATCTGCGGTGTGAAAAATTACAGCTCCAGCATCGCGACCTAATTCTTGTCCCAAGCAAAGATAATGCAGTTCTGTCCGAAAGTTTTTGAACCGAATTTGGCGCAGTTCTTGTGCTCTAGGTGCGTAATAATAACACCCTTCTTCCAATCCTTCTACTGCAGAAACAGCGATGAATGTTTCAATTAAACTAAGGTCGAAATAATCGGGATTTGGATCTAAATGCTGTTCGGTATAATGTTGGGGATGATAGGTAAAATCTAGTAGTGCAGTCAGTTCGTTAAGTGTCAATTTTGCACCTGTATAAGCCCGAGTAGATCGACGTTTAAGAATGGTATCTTCTAATCCAGACAACGGGAGATTATCTTGCCAATTAATCGGTGATGCTAATGTTGATATTTTGAGGCAAAATGGGAAGTTATATTTATCCTCTAAGCGAATGGCATCGACATCTATTGGTTTTGCTGGTGTCGGTCTAAATTGAGTAATCTCAGTCATTTGATGACAATATTTCAACAATTGTCCGTCGGGTAAATCTGGATATTCTAAGTTAATTCTTGAAGGTAAAACCGAAGGGAAAGCTGACACAATCGGATCGGGATGAACGTCGATATCGACAATTGGAATTACGGTGACAGCACCTTCCTGCTCTGGATCGAGATAGAGTAATTCATCGATCGATCGATCGATAAAACCACCGATAAGATACGGTCGAAATCCATTCATCGATCCAGCTAATTCAATATTACCTAATAAGTGCCCTGTATCTAAGAAAATTCTTCGATATGCCCGATCTTGATATCGCCATGCCGATCGATAAAATACTGCAGTAGTAATTAAGGTGATATCTGCAACCATTAAAGCTGGATGCATAAAACAAGCAACTTGCAGATTTTGCCAAACATCATTTGCCCAAAAATGGATCAGCGTATGATCTTTAACTTGATAATTGTACAGTCCGGCTGGTAATAAATTATTCCCACGCGCTACTAAATAAATCTCGGCTGGATATAGTCCCCCCGCTGATGGTGCTGCACGTAAATACATCGGTTCGCCCATTGTCTGAATTCTAGCAGTCAACCCATAACTACACAACAAAAATAGCGATAATCGCTGCCACCAATCACTCTCTACATCTTGTTTATTCGATTGTAAATATGGTTTGAGATCGTAAGTCGTACCGATTTTATATTCTTTATATGATGATGGTTGTTGACTCCAGTCTAAGCCCTGACTTTTGGACGCAATCGTTTCTGGATCGTATTTTGTACGCTGATGATAATGCTGGGCAAATGAGTCAACCATGAGAATTATATAAGGGGAGAGAGGGGAGCGGGGAGGGTGGAGAGGGGTGTTGAGTTTTTAAATTTATGGCTCAACCAATCCGCTCAGTCTTAACCCCTAACCCCTAATTAATTGCTGTCCAAATTGTCCAAATATCGGTTAGTAATAAAAATCCAGTTAATATTAATAAAGCAAAATACATCCAAGGTTGGGAAAGCGGGTAAACATCAGTTGTATCGATGGACGTATATTCTTGGACTAATTTTAGCAATCTATTAAATCCGGCAATCCGCATCGGTAGCAAACAACCTTCACCATTACGGTTAATAAAATAATAAACTAATCCACCCTGTCCGGTTGTCCGCATTTTTAATTCTTTAACATCACTCCAGTCTAGCGACCAACTTTTCGTGAAGAAACTGGGTACCCACATGGGATAATTGACTTGAATCGCTCGATCGTCCACTACGACTCGCTGACTCAATCCCCCCTGTAATGCGACGAACCCAACTCCGATTCCAACCCA
>NZ_JANOJV010000132.1:0-2126 GCF_031418915.1 Chamaesiphon sp. VAR_48_metabat_135_sub
GACGGAGATCGGGATAGCGCGGAGATCTGCACCCATAACATCCGCAGCCAGATCGAATACCCGTGCCAATTCTGACACACTCAGGAAGGTTGGCGTACCACCGCCGATCGCCATCCGCGCAAATTGGGAATCACCCAAAGCGGCTTTTACCTGTTTGGCTTCTCTGGTGAGGGTTTTTAAATACTGGGTAACTAAATCTTCGCCTGCATTAGTTTGGGTAAATAAGTTGCAAAATCCACACCGCATTTCACAAAAGGGAATGTGTAGATAGAGAAATAATGCTTCCTTTTTTTCCTGCGCCCAAACTGTTGATAAATGCGCTGGTGGATCTAAGGGGCGATAGGCTGTTTTGTGGGGATAGGCATAAGAATAGGATGTGTAAGTAGAAGTTGCGAGTAAGGTTTGGAGTTTTGTCATACAGTAATGAGAGAATAATGACGAGATATTTCGTTCCTTGGGGTGTACCTATTTAAAAATCAAAATGTTCTTATACGAACATTTTTGTAGAGGCTAGCGCAAAAAATATACACATAGAAAGTATTGTTTTAGTGCGTAACCTACCCTCCTCCAATAAAACGATCGAAACCACCAAAAATCTGTTTAAGGCACATTACAGACAGCCGCGTCGATCCATCAATAAACAGTACCCCGATCCGCACAGATAATTCCCCTAATTCAGAGAGTGTTAGCTTGAGATCGATCGATCCGAGGCAAAACAAACTCAGCATAAGGCACATTCCACACCACCGGATGACTCAATCGATGCCCATGATAATCATCCTCACCATAAGCAGTACCATGATCCGAACAAATAATCCCCATTACTGGAGCGCGTTGTTGCATGGCTTGAAATAATGGGGGTAAATGTCGATCGACATAAGCTAAAGCCGCCGCTTGAGTGATAGTTGAATCCACCGTTTCGCCAGGGAGAAAGATACAATTGGGCTGATGTAGAGCCGAAATATTAATAAACAGAAACACTCGTTGAGATCGGGGAAGTTTTGCCAAACAGTCGATCGCTATTCGCACCTGATTTTCGGTAGAATCAACATCCGTCACACCCAAACTAGTATCCCAATGACTCTCGGTAAACATCCCTGGTAAGACATTTCCCAGCGCATTTTGCTTATTAAAAAAGCCCACCCCACCAATACAGATCGTATGGTATGCTCGATCGGCAAAACCAGTGATAATATCTGCCGTTTCAAACACACAAGTATTTTCTCCCGTTGTTTCACTCCCCGCAAAATTCAGCGCGAATAGCCGAGGCTGTTTACCAGGTAAATCTAGTGTGGGTAAAAAGCCGGCAAAAAATGCTTGATGAGCGGCATATGTGAAGCTGGCTGGTGTGTGTCTACGTTCCCATTTACCGTCGGGTAATAACCGCGCTAAGTTCGGCGTAAGTCCTTTTTCTAGACATGCCTCGGCGACATCATATCGCAGGGTGTCGAGAGTAATAAATAAGAAATCGTGGGTACCAATTAATCGATCGACATTCATCTAGGATATTTTAGATTAAATATAAATATAATCATTCAGAAACGGCAATATAACGATATTCTTCATTGTCATGTTCATCTGCTGTTTGAGGATCGCTAACATCGATGACGATCGATAATTCCTCCAATTCTTTGACTAATATTTCAGATAGATAGTGATGGTGGAGATCGAGTTTTTCGAGTTGATGAATAAATGGACTAGCTAATAAAGCCGTCGCACCGATATCGCCTAAATTGCCTAAGGATAGATCGAGAACTTTTATTCTGACTAGGATAGTTGAATTTGCGACAGCAGTTGCGATTCGATCGGCAATATAACTATTTCTCAAGCCTAAATACTGGAGATAAGGAAATAACTCCCCACTGAGAATCGGTGCGAGATCTTCAACCGTCGTATCGCCACCATAGCCATCGGTACCTAACCACAGTTCTAAATGTTCTAATTGGGGCAGATGACTCTCACATATTTCTCGAACTCTTTCGACACTCAAACCACCAGTTTCGACGATTAATGTTTTCAATCGCCCAAGCTTAATTTCGCCAAAGCTCAATCCTTCATTACCGCGTACTCGGAGATATTCTAATTGAGGATAAGCAGTCCATAGTGGCGATAGATCGCTTTGTTGA
>NZ_JANOJV010000133.1:0-2724 GCF_031418915.1 Chamaesiphon sp. VAR_48_metabat_135_sub
GTAACGATCGATCTGACATATCATCGATCGGTGAACCCATATTCAGCGGATTACTCTGCTCATCTACTATGGTAATATCGATCGCTGCACCCGTACTATGAGGTGGTGGTGTCTCTAGATCGAAACTAGGAATTGCCCAAATCTTGTACACTTCTTGCCAAATTTCTGATATCTCTGGGTTGGTAAGTTTGGTCAGATCTAACTTTCTGCCGATCGCAGTCTGATTGAAAGTATAATTAACCATATACTCCTGTACCTCTACCGGACGATAAGCATCAAAAATTTGGATCTGCCAGCCAGGGTGTAATTGCTGCAATCGATCTTGTGCTTGAATTAGTCGATCGAGTACCCTTTGTCGAAGATAATAAGGTGATTTACCATCATAATCTGCTCCACATTTGATATATGGGTGGGGTGTTTCTACGGCAAACAAATCTAATGGAATTGCAACTAGTGCTTCTCCACATTCTTGGATCGGTACGCGACGATAGGGCTTCATTAGTTGGGAGTTGGGAGTTGGGAGTTTTAACTCAAAATTTAAGATTAGTCTCAATCTGATCAGTTGTGATGATCGGGTATTTCGGGGATGGGATCGTAGCCACCAGGATGAAAGGGATGACAGCGACAAATCCGCATGGTGGCTAGATAACTACCTTTAATTGTACCAAACCGGTCGATCGCCTCTACTGCATATTGAGAACAAGTCGGTGTAAATCGACAACTCGGTGGCAAAAAGCTCGAACTAAACTGCTGATAAATGCGAATCGACCAGATCAATTTTTTTTTCATCAGAAAATTGGGTAGAAACCCCGTCGTTCACGACGGCTTTACAGGAGCGAACTTTAGTTCTGTTGGTCGGGGAACCCGCCCAGCAGCCAGTATGCGCTGTGACTAGTTCTAATAGCCTCACCACATTCTTGTTGTTCTTTTAATGGTTTCGCTATATAATAAAAGAATAGCGAAAGAACAACTATGTACTTGACTCAGAAAAACCAAATACGCGATCTTAGCAAGACCGAATTCTTGGCTCTGAGAGAGTTGTGTCGATTGAGTAAGAACCTCTATAACGTGGGTCTTTACACTGTTAGACAGTACTACTTTCAAGAACATAAGCACTTGCGCTATGAGTCTGCCTACCATCTGTGCAAAGACAATGAGAACTATCAAATTCTCAGTACTGACATTGCACAGCAAACATTGAAGGTAGTAGACAGGACGTTTCGCGGCTTCTATGGATTGATTAAAGCGGTTCGATCTGGAACGTTTCAACAAAAGGTGAGACTTCCTCACTACTTGCCCAAAGAAGGCTATTTTGTGTTGATAATTCCGCGAATCAAAGTCAAAGATGGTTCGTTCAAAGTACCGATGTCTCCAGCCTTTAAGAAGGAATTTGGTGAAATCGTAATTAACTTTCCCGAACGTCTTGACCCAACCAAAATCAAAGAAGTGAGAATTCACCCCAAGTATGATGCTCGATTTTTTGAAGTCGAGTATATTTCCGAAGGTGAAATTGAATCTGTAGAAACCGTCAAAGATAGTGCTTTGGCGGTTGATTTCGGGCTTAGTAATTTGGCTACTTGTGTTGACACCAATGGGGCATCCTTTATCGTGGATGGTCGCAAACTCAAATCTATTAACCAGTGGTTCAACAAAGAGAATGCCAGACTGCAATCTATTAAAGATTTTCAGGGGATTACGCAACTTACCGAACGTCAATCGAGACTGTATATCAATCGCACCTACCAGGTTAGAGACTACCTGAACAAGACGGCTAGACTGATTGTTAACCATTGCATCAATACTAAAATTGAACGCCTGATCGTAGGCTTTAATATTGGGATGAAAGATGGCCTCAATATAGGCAGCCGGAACAATCAAAACTTTGTCCAAATTCCCTTCTACTCTTTGAGAAACAAACTTAAATCTCTCTGTGAGCGGTATGGGTTGATCTACCAAGAACAAGAAGAATCCTACACTAGCAAGGCGAGTGCTTTGGATGGTGATGATATGCCTGTTTACAATGCCGATCAACCCGCGTCGCGGGGAACCCGCCACGCAGCTACCTACCAGTTTTCTGGTCAGCGAGTTCAGCGAGGATTGTATAGAAGCAAAGAAGGACATTTGATTAACTCAGATACTAACGGTGCTGCGAATATTGGACGTAAAGCGGCGCGCGTTCTGGAGGAAACCTCCAGTAAAGAGCGCGACAAGACAAGTAAGCAGAATGGTTTTACCGGACTGTCTAGAGGCTGTTTGGCACAGCCATTAAGAATCAAAGTCTACTGAGGCTTTGTGTTCTTGAGAATCCCCGTACCTTCAGGTCGGGGAGTGTCAACTATTTTGCATTTACATCTGCTACTCATCAATTACTATTTTATCATTGGGCGGATCTTCTCTAAATCAACCGGTTCTACAACAGTTATGATGGACTCGACCAAGCCAGTTCAACGAGATCGATCCCCAGTTCGACACATAAAACATTCTGATGTGTGAATTAACAAAATAAAATTGTTGCTTATATTGCCAAAGCGTCACGTATCAGTCTATGCTTGACCTTAGCGAATATATAAATATTCGGTTTTTCGTAGCTAAAACCGAATATTTATATATTCGCTAAGGTCAAGCATAGACTGATACGTGACGCTTTGGCAATATAAGCAACAATTTTATTTTGTTAATTCACACATCAGAATGTTTTATGTGTCGAACTGGGGATCGATCTCG
>NZ_JANOJV010000134.1:0-28676 GCF_031418915.1 Chamaesiphon sp. VAR_48_metabat_135_sub
TGACACGCGATCGCAGCATCAAGCAGATGAAATCCCTCGATAACGATCTCGACAAAGCCTTGGGGCGCATCAGCGGCGGACTCTACATCATCACCGCCAAACGCGGCGAAGCCACCAGTGCCATGTTAGCATCCTGGGTCGCCCAAGCCAGCGTCGAACCAGCGGGCATCTCGATCGCCGTCGCCAAAGATCGCGCGATCGAATCCCTAATGCACGTCGGCGACAGGTTCGTGTTAAATATCTTAGAAGAGGGCAACTATCAGCCCCTAATGAAACACTTCCTCAAACGGTTTCCGCCTGGAGCCGATCGATTTGCCAATATCAAGGTTTACCCAGCATCAAACGGTTGTCCCATCTTGGCGGACTCGCTAGCCTACTTAGAATGCGAAGTCGTCAGCCGGATGGAAGGCGACGATCATTGGATTGTCTATAGTACAGTGGATATCGGACGGGTGGCGAAGGCTGATTCGCTGACAGCAGTTCATCATCGGAAAGTAGGAAATCACTATTAAGTTAGTGGATAGTCAATAGTTGATAGTTAGGGTCTGTCGGGGAACCCGACCGGAGCGCATCCGCTTTATGCTTGTGTTTTAAACGCAGCCAAAAATCTAATTCAAACCTGCCCAACCCCACCAGTATCTAGACCAAAAAATCTCCTCCTCTGAGGGATGCCCGTAGGGCAGCATATTTATAGTGCGGGTGGGTAGATCTTCGCGGAACCCAACATGTGGGGAATGGAAAGATCGACATTCACAAATTACTGGTGACGATCGTTGGGTAGACCGAATGTAAAACCCAGCCTACGGGCTACGGGCGGCTAACTGGCAATTTTTTTATGATATTGTTGAAGTGAAAAATATTTAGAACTAGTGTACTCAAATGTTTGACCATATTTCCTTTGGGGTGACAGATTTTGCCAAAAGCGTGGCTTTTTATGATGCGGCACTGATCCCATTGGGCATCAATCGGATGTTTGCCATGTCTGCCGAAGCGATCGCGGGTTATTCTGGTGCTAACGGTAGTACCTTCTGGCTCTATGGCAAAACTAGCGATCGACAATCACTGATTACCATCCCAGATCGCCCGCGATTTCATTTAGCATTTTCGGCTCCTAGCCGCAGTGCAGTGACGGCTTTCTATCAAGCCGCGATCGCATCGGGCGGCAAAGATGAAGGTGCGCCAGGAGTGCGTGCCCAATATCACCCCAACTACTATGCTGCCTATGTATTTGATGTCGATGGATATAAATTAGAAGCCGTTTGTCATCAACCAGAGTAGGTCTACCCAAGAAACGTTAATTAATAAAATCTTTATGAATTCAAATTATCTCGAACCAAGAATCGATCCACAAAGAATTGACTACTTACTACATCAACAAAACTTATATCAAGCTGCTAAACCAGAATTACTCGGACAATATGAGGGGCAGTATATAGCATTTGAAAATGGAGTTGTATTAGATAGCGATCGCGACGATCGACAGCTAATGCCTAGACTATATACTAAATATGGACATCGAGACATTTTAGTTGAATACGTTTGCGATCCCGAACCTCAATTATCTGTATCTGCTGCTGGTCATTTATTTCCAATCAAATAATGGCTCTGTTTAACTATGTCGATTTAGGTGCTGGTTTGCCACCTGCTCCGATTGTTACTCTGACTATTTATCCACCTGAGTGGGAGCGAAATTCGACAGAAAATATTGCTTATTTCTGTACGGCATTTTTAGATACTGGGTCTGATTGTACTTTACTTCCTTTTGAAGCAATCTCCGCATTAAATCTCACTACTTTTAAAGCTAATGCTCAGATTGTTGGTGTTGGAGGAGGACAAATGCAGGGCTTAGGCTGTTATGTAGATCTGAGTATTGGCACCCGAAACTTTTCGGCTATTCGGGCTTATGCTTGTCGATTAGTCGATTTGAACGGACACGCAATTATCGGTAGAGATGTTTTAAATCAGTGTTTGGTGGAATTTGATGGTTTGGTAGGCAAAGTGAGATTGTAATCTTAGTAAATTCGAGGAAACATTTATGGAAAAAGTAGTAAAAAATCGATCGACATCACCGCCGATTTGGATTGACAAAGTTGTCCTCGTATTAGAAGCAGTCCAAGACTTCATCATCATTTCCCTTTGCCTCGGCTTATTTGGGGTAATGGTATTGCAACTCCGATCGATGTTCCTCTCCCTGCTTCCACCATTGGATTTTCAAGCAGTCACCGCCGACATTTTATTTATATTAATTCTCGTCGAACTATTTCGACTATTAATTATTTATCTCCAAGAACAACGAGTCTCAATTGCCGTTGCGATCGAAGTTGCAATTGTTTCGGTACTGCGCGAAGTCATCGTCAAAGGTGTACTCGAAATCCCCTGGACTCAAACATTATCCGCCTGTGCTTTTCTGCTAGTGATGGGTGCGCTGTTAGTAGTGAGAATTTGGGCGAGATCGATCGGTGAGCAAACGTAAAACCCACTATTGGCATGAATTAGAGGATAGCAAGCAGTGGATCGATTAGATAAAGACAAAGATTATGATTTAAAAGTATTGAAAATGATAATAGATAAATACTTAGATGAAGAAACCAGAGTGGTTACGGAAGAAAGTATTATTAAGTTGGAGAATAACTGCGACCAAGTTGTGTGGGATATAGTCACAAGGATTTATATCCAAAGTGGACATAAGATTGAATTGAACACGGTAAAATATGTAGTTGATTCTCGAATCGCAGCTATGAAGCATCAGTTAACCGCTGAAAAGGAGCGCATAGACGAAAAAAATCGATATGGCAGGGAAAGAATAGCATGTCAAGCAGCCCTTGAAGAGACTCGTTTGCGCAATGAAGTTACTAGTGTAATAGCAGAATTTGGAGGAGATGAAGGCAAAGCAATAATCTTTATTAAAACCAGGAAAATAATTTGCAATCAGTTATGTGTGGACGCAAAAAAAGTGACCCTGCATAGTCATTTATCAAATGATTTAGGTGCGGATAACTTAGACTCAGATGGACTTGTTATGGATTTAGAACAAGAGTTTGATATTGAAATATGTGATGAAGAGGCAGAAAATGAATTGCCTATTTATAATAGCCGCCGCCCAACAATATGGAATATATCGGAGGGGTCTGATTTTGATGTTTACGGAGCAAATTGCACAGTACAGAAATTTGTAGATCTGATTTATAAAAAAGTCTCCTATCCCACAAACAGTGAACAGATATAGAGATGCTTGGCAAACCACCAGTAGTTGTAGGGTTGGCACTTCCTAACCATCTAGCTTTCAGATACTTCTAGTAGGGTTGGGCGGGTTTGAATTAAATTCTATTACATCCGATATCGATCTCATAAACCCGCCCCTACAAATCTTAAATATTGGTACCTTTCTCCTTTCCCTCTCTCCCCACACAAAACCCATGACACCCACCAAACCCCGCGATGTCCAAATCGCCGAAATCGCACCCAACACCACCGTACTCCGCTCCCGCACCTGGGAACGCCTCAAATTTGAAATCGAATACGCCCGACAAAAAGGCACCACCGCCAACTCCTACCTAATTGAAGGCGAATCCACCGCTCTGATCGATCCTCCAGGTGAATCCTTCACCGACATCTTCCTCGAAGAACTCGGACAACACGCCTACTACCAACGCCTCAATTACATCATCCTCAGCCACATCAACCCCAACCGGATTTCCACCCTCAAACGCCTGCTCGAAGCCGCGCCCTACGCCACGATCGTTTGCTCCAGAGCAGGTGTAAACACCCTGAGATCGGTATTTGCCAACCAATCCTTCGATCTCCCCTCCCCCCGCGAAGATGAAGCCAACGATTTGGGCATCGAATTTGGCACCAACCAAACCCTGAAAGTCCATGTGGTGCGGGATGAAGAAACCCTCGACTTGGGCAATGGGCACATCCTGCAATTCCGCTTCGTACCTACTCCTCGTCATCCCGACGCGCTCTGTACATTCGATCGAGCCACTGGCATCCTCTACACCGATAAACTCTTCGGCTCCCACGTCTGCGATGATGCTGTCTTTGATGAGCAATGGAAAACCCTCACCGACGATCGTCAGTATTATTTCGATTGTCTCTACGCCGCCCAGGCTCCCCAGGTAGACGCGATCCTCGCAAAACTAGCTGAATTCCCTGCCCGCATTTACGCACCCGCTCACGGCTCGATCGTCCGCCATAGCCGCAGCGTTCTCACCCTCGATTACCAGAGTTGGTGCGAACAACAGCAAAAGAAAGATCTCAGCGTCGCCCTCTTGTACACCTCAGCATACGGTAATACCGCCACCCTCGCCAGAGCGATCGAAAAAGGCATCACTCAGTCGGGTGTCCAAGTCAGATCGATCGACTGTGAATTTACCGCACCTGAAGAAGTCACCCGCGCCATCCAAGCCTGTGACGGCTTCGTCATCGGCTCACCCACGATCGCTGGACACCCCCCTACTCAGATCCAAACCGCCCTTGGTATCATCCTTTCTACTGCCAATCAGACTAAAGTAGCAGGTGTTTTTGGCTCCTATGGTTGGAGCGGTGAAGCAGTCGATCTAATTGTCAGCAAATTGCAAGATGTCGGTTATCCCCAAGGATTTGAACCGATTCGCGTTAAATTTGCACCGACTGAAGAAACGATCGAACAGTGCGAAGCTGCAGGGGTAGAATTTGCAAAGGTACTGAATAAAGCTAAAAAAGTCCGCGCTCCCAAGCAAGCAAGCATCGAAGGACAAACCGATCGAACTGGACGCGCAATCGGTCATGTAACTGGCTCTCTGTGCGTAATTACGGCGAATAATGGGGGTAAGCCAGTCGGTTTAATGTCCTCGCGAGTATCCCAAGCTGGGTTCAGTCCACCAGCGATTACAATTGCGGTGGCGAAAGATAAAGATTTGGAATGTTTAGCCAATCCTGGCGAGAAATTTGTTCTGAATATTCTCAAAGAAGGTAACAATCTCCAACGTCATTTTCTCCAACCAACCACGATCGGAATCGATCGATTTGCCGATCTAGAAACAACACTCGCTGACAATGGTTGCATCATCCTTACTGAAGCACTTTCTTATCTAGAATGCACCGTCAAAAACCGGATGGATTGTGGCGACCGCTGGTTGCTTTATGCAGTAGTAGATAATGGCAAAGTATCGGAGGTAAATAGTGTAACTGCTATCGACAGGCGGAAATCTGGCAACCAATATTAATGTCGATTGTTATTAATAGAAATCGATATAGATCTGTAGAGCATGTTTACGATCGAACTAAAATGGGTATTCTCTATGTATGACCACAAATGGGTAACGCTCGGAGAAACGATATGGAATGGTATCAACCTTGCCCAAACTGCGCTTGGGCAAAAGCCGAAGAAGTTGGCTTTACTTGGTGGGGTGGAGTCGTTGGGCCAAAAATGTTTAACCATGTAAAATGTACCCAATGCGGCACCACTTACAATGGCAAAACTGGGAAATCTAATCAACAGGCGATCTCCATTTATCTAGCTGTATCGGTGATGATCGGCATTGCTTTAGCAACAGTAATTTACCCATCACGCAACTCAGATCGGCAGAGTAATCCAAGCACTTCGGCTGTCTCCAAGCACGACTTCGATTCTCCCTTGGAGACGCTACGCGAACGAGTCGCGATTTCACCATCCTCAATAGTCGGTCGATCGTAATTAAGTCAATGAGTTATTATTGAAATTAAATTAAGTAGGGTATGTACCCAACTGCGAACCCCCATCTCCCAAGTTTTAATGCTGAAACCTTCACACCGTCTAGCCATATTGTTACATGAAGGAATCACTGGCGTACAGGGGAAAACGGGATTGACACTGTTGCGGTATAGTCCAACCCAGGTAGTTTGCGCGGTCGATCGATCGACCGCGGGTCAGTCTTTGGTAGAGTTGACTGGAATTAAACGCGATGTACCGATCGTCGGGTCGATCGAGTCTGCTCTAAATTATCAGCCAGATGTCTTGGCAATTGGGATTGCTCCATCTGGTGGAATCATCCCTGAGAGCTGGATCGCAGAATTAGCGGCGGCGGTAGCTGCTGGATTATCGATCGTCAATGGCTTGCATACGCCCCTGGCTAATCATCCCCAACTGGTAGGATTATTAAAACCAGGACAATGGATTTGGGATGTGCGTCAGGAACCCCAAGGGTTGAAGATCGGTACTGGTGCGGCGAAGTCTTTACCCTGTCAGCGGGTGCTGATGGTTGGTACCGATATGGCGATTGGCAAAATGTCTGCAGCCTTAGAATTACAGCGTACCTGCGAACGTCGGGGGGTAAAGTCCAAGTTTATCGCCACTGGACAAGCGGGGATGATGATTAGCGGCGAGGGTGTGGCTTTAGATGCCGTGCGGGTAGACTATGCAGCGGGTGCAGTAGAACAAGCAGTGATGCGTCACGGTAATGATTACGATCTATTATTAGTCGAGGGACAGGGTTCGCTCTTACATCCAGGTTCGACGGCGACTTTACCATTAGTTCGTGGTTCTCAACCAACTCAGTTGATTCTGCTCCATAAGATCGGTCAGGAAACCATTCGGAATTGTCCCGATGTCAAAATTCCCCCTTTAGCTGAAGTTGTGCGGTTGTATGAGGCGGTGGCTGGCTGTGCAGGAGCATTTGGTAATGTCAAGGTGGTCGCGATCGCGCTCAATGGTGGTAATTTGCCGGATGATGTCGTGCGAGCTGAAATCGATCGAGTCACCAGAGAAACTGGTTTACCCTGCACTGATGCCGTTCGGTTTGGTGCCGATCTATTGCTAGATGCAATTATTAATTGAGTGTGAATTTTAAAATGAGAATTGCCGAGCTGCAAAGACTGGGCTAAATCACCATACCAATTTTACTAAGATGGGTCTTACTCTGGCACAACTGGATCGATTATTAGCTGACTGGCAACAGAAAGCTGCTGCCGCTAATCAAAACTTACTAGATTTACACGATCTACCTGCATATCAACGGTTGAGTGGGATGGGCAATCCGCCCAGCAATGTAATCGGAATTACTCAACAACAAGCGAGTACAGCTTTAACGGCGATCGATCGGTTATTTGAGTACTTGGAATTATTGAATCAGTCGATAGATCGATCTCGAAAGTTGCGGCGAGAATTACCCTCTTTATTTGTCAGTGATAGTAAGTTACAAGAGATCGAGCAGCTACTAACGGGAATGTCGGTTGAGTTACCTAGTATCCAAAAACCAATAGCTGAAAGAGATTTACTTAGTTCGAGCCAACAGTTTCGAGCGGTTTCCCTCGAAACATTATTAGATCGGATGACTGTCGCATTTACCATCGCTCGGGATACCTTTGTCGCCGTAGATACAGCTTGGATAGAATTAGAATCAAACTTAATTAGCACTCATCAATCGCTAATCGAGCTGAAACAGTTAGCCACAAAATTACAAATAGGTGCTCCAGAATCACTGAAGATTGCCGAAACTAATTTTACCAATCTTCAGTTACAGATCGACCGAGATCCGCTGGGTGTAAATCGGACATTCGATCGAGATATTATCCCCCTAATTGATCGTAGTCGCAGTGAATTAGTAACACTCGATCGACAACGCCAACAGTTACAATCTGACTTAACTACCGCAGCACAGGAACTTCAGCACTTACAGCACTTACATCGAGAATTGATCGCTGTAAGTGCAGAAAGTCACGCTAAAATTAGTCATAGCTTACCCACGATTTCCCCATTACCACCGGAAGAACTTACCGAACTGGAACGCTGGCTAGAGCGGCTAGTGACAAAGTTTGCATCGGGGATAATTCCCCCCGTGCGCGTTGGCTTGACAAATTGGCTCAATAAAGTTCGAGCTTATACACTTGCAGTACAGTCTGCGCTGGCAGCGAATCGACTACAGATCGATACTAGGCAAGAGTTGCGGGGGAGATTAGACGCACTCACAGCAAAGGCTCTCGCTAAAGGAAAAGCGGAAGATCCACTGTTAACTGACTTGGCTACTCGAGCAAGTCAGGTACTCTATACTAGTCCTACAGATCTCAATCTCGGTAAAGATTTAGTCACCAGGTATGAACAGGCTTTAAATCGCGATCTCACCAGATAGTTGAAAGTGTAGGGCGTGTTAGCGTTAGCGCAAGCGTGCCATTTCCCTAGCCCGAACTAAAATTATTTACCGATCGGGGGTTGCTATTTATAGATGGTGATGTTATATTAGTTGAGTTGAGTGAAAAACAACGCGGAGTAGAGCAGCCTGGTAGCTCGTCGGGCTCATAACCCGAAGGTCGCTGGTTCAAATCCAGTCTCCGCCACCAAATTTAACGAAAAGCCGTACCAATTATAGGTACGGCTTTTCGTTTGGGATCTCGATTGCTCCTATAAATAACCTCCTTGAATTTCTAACCCTTATTTCTTATAAGGAACTTTCCAAAGATAGTAATTAAACATAAAATATCGCTATTGATATCTTGACCTTGACGAACAGCTTTCTCTCTTAGCTGCTCCTCTAATTCTGGACTTAGGTTGACAACGAACGTTATCGACTTAGTTCCTACAGCGTTTAATCCACTTACCTTATTTTAATAGCATAGATGAAATGAGTTAGTCGATCGATCTCAGATCGTGGTAGCTCGATCGAGTCGATCGTCCAACCATTGTTGTAAAATTACTGCAGCAGCAATTCGATCGATCGTCGCTTTATTCTGAGAGACTGAGATCTTTGCTGTCTTCATCATTTCTTCGGCAGCATAGGAAGTCAAGCGTTCATCTATATACTCGATTGGCAATTCGATTACAGCAGCTATCCGCCGTGCAAATTTCTGCACTTGCTTGGCTTGAGAGCCAATATTGCCATCCATAGTATAGGGCAAACCAATCACCAGGATCTCGACTTGTCGATCGAGAATAATTGCTGATAATTGAGCGATATCCTCCTGAAACGAACTGCGCCAAATCGTCGTAATTCCTGTCGCAATCAATCCCAACCCATCGCAACCAGCAATCCCAATTCGTTTGCTACCGACATCTAATCCTAATGCTGCGACTCTCATTTTAGGGGATAGGGAATAGGGGATAGGGAAAAGCCTCGCTCTTAACTCATTTTTAAAAACGCAGCATCTTATTTTCCATCATATCTGTCTTTCATCGCTAATGCAAAGAAAGCGTCTCAAAAGGAGTATCGCTGGCAAACTTCTCTTATGAACAACGATCTAAAAATAGAGGCACTGCGAACAATGTCTCTAAATCTTAATAATATTGAATATGACGATCGAGATGCTGGAAGATACTTTATGCAGCTAAATCTTGATGAATTTCATCTCCCACTCGATCGATCAAACTCAAGACATTCGATTGGGGTAAAGTTAATTCAGTCGTAGGTGCTAATAGATTAAGGAATCGATCGGCAATGTCATCTTGACGACCCAAGAAAAACTGTTCCCAATTATCTTGAGTTGGCTCGACATGGCTGTGAACTTTACAAGCGGGTGATTTGGCATTATTGCCTGCTAATTCGCGTTTGACGGTAAATTCAAATACGCAGAGGCTATTAAATCGAGCGTCTTTAGCACGTGCGGGAATCGAATTGGCGATCGCGTGACATTTCGTGACTCGATCGACAAGTTGTTGCCAATGGAAGCTAAAACTTGCCTGATTTGCCCCTTTTGCTAAATAAGCTAAACCAATTTCATGTAATGGTTGATTGTTGGCATCTAACAGCAAGACTTCATAACATTGAGCAGTACCATATTTCGCTCGATCGCTATAAAGATGTTTACTGTATTGTCCCGCGACAACTAACTTTTCTTCCTGACGAGAAACCTGTCTATCAAATGCAAATAAAGGCGATCTCGGTACGACCAACATCCGAGGTGATTGAATTAGCAATCCACGTTCTTTACCGCCACTATTGTACTCATACACGATCGTTTGAGATTCATCAATTTGTCCCCAACCAGCCTTTGCCATCTCGGTTTCAGTGATGAAATAACCGCATTCACTCGCTCCATTTTCGCCGCGCAAGGCTTGGATGCGCGGTAGCCTTGCATTGGGGTTAACATATTCGGGAGCCGCAAATCGATCGCGTAGTCCATTCTTAGGTGCTTCTGATGCAGCAATAGTCAGTTCTTCCATCTGTGGAAGAGACTCAATAAAAGCCTCCTGGGTGGGAGCGTGTAAGTATTCAGCAGTATTGTCTTTAGTCGCTCTGGTTTTTGAGTACGTCATAGATCTGCTCTGTAATAGTTTTGAATTTCAGTGACTGACAAGCTGTCTTTGGCTTCAGTCATTTCTTAGTACAAGTATATCATGAATTCAGTAAAATAGTACATAAAAACTGTAAGATAATTTTATCCCCCAATTCTAGTCAAAAGCCTCACATCTTGCACCAGCGGTATCTCCTGTCGGAGAGGCTGTGCCTACGGCAGGCTTTGCCAACGCCAATGCGCTGGCGGAGGTTCCCTGTAGATCTCGGCGTGACAAGACAGTACATAAAGACTGACGAATTTTGCTCCAAACTAGTAACTATTTCCTGAAAACTACCCTCTACCCTCTCAATACTAATAATTTTGTTTTGATGCTTGTTGTGAAAAGCCCCCTTTTTAAGGAGGTTGGGGATTTAGATCTCCAAACCAAGTCCAGTAAACTATTGTCCGAAAAACATCTTGCTAATTTTTAGATGGCTATGCTATGATTATATGTCTGGCATTATGTCAATTTTTATAATAAAGATTCTAAAGTGACAAGCTCGCGTGGCGACGCTTTAATGCGAAATAATAGGAAATAGCGAGATTAGAGCATATGGCAAATATTAAGTCTGCAATCAAACGTGTCGAAGTCGCCGAGCGCAATAGACTTCGCAACAAGTCCCACAAGTCGGCGGTACGGACACTGATGAAAAAATATTTCACGGCCGTCGAGAAACATACTACAACGCCTTCAGACGAAACTTCGGCTGAAGTCCAAAAATGTATGAATGAAGCATTCCAAAAGATTGATAAAGCCGTTCAGAAAGGCGTGTTGCATCGTAACAATGGTGCTAACAAAAAATCTCGTCTAGCTAAAGCGATCGCAGTTAAAGCTGCCTAAGCTAAATTTTGACCGAAACCAGTTAACCTGTGCTAAATGCAGCTAATTGACACTCACGTTCATATCAACTTTGACACCTTTGAGGCGGATCTAGAGGCAGTGCGCGATCGGTGGCGAGAGCATGGGGTTGTACAACTTGTACACTCTTGTGTTACTCCGGCCGAGTTTGTGAAGACCCAAAGACTAGCAAATCGGTTTCCCGAACTGTTTTTTTCTGTAGGGTTGCATCCTTTGGATGCGACCCTATGGAGATCGGAAATGAGAGACCAGATTCGAGATCTAGCAATAAGTGACAAGCGGGTAGTCGCGATCGGCGAAATGGGGTTAGACTTTTTTAAGGCTGACAACCAAGAGTGGCAGATCGAGGTTTTTCGATCGCAGTTACACATCGCTAGAGAGCTAGATTTGCCCGTAATTATTCACTGTCGCGATGCTGCGGTGATGATGCGCCAAGTTTGTCAGGAATTCTGGAAAGAATTTGGACAAGTGCGGGGTGTAATGCACTGCTGGTCGGGAACTCCAGAAGAAACCCAATGGTTTCTAGATTTGGGGTTCTTTATCAGCTTTAGCGGGGTGGTGACTTTCAAGAATGCAACTGGGATTCAAGCTTCGGCTCAGATCGTCCCTGCGGATAAGTTGTTGATTGAAACTGACTGTCCGTTTTTGGCACCTGTGCCTAAGCGGGGGAAGCGGAATGAACCTGCCTTCGTCAGTCATGTAGCTAGTTATCTGGCTCAGTTGCGGGGCGAAAGTCTCGATGATTTTGCCACTTTTACTACTGCTAATGCCCAACAATTATTTAAACTACCTATATTATCTACTATTAACTGATTAATTTATTTATTTTTTGTTCGCTACGTTCTGGTTAAATATATTGCAACGAAGATGCACTTTGATTTACATCGCAATCCTATATCATTTTCAGGTTTGATAGTACTGCTGAGATGATGTTTTTTGAACCGCAGCGATGTCCACTCGTCGGGTTTACCGACGGTTTAGGACATCAAGACGGAGGCGCAGATGGCGCAGAGGAAGAGAAAGACAAGTTTCTGAAGTAATCTAATACTCACAAAGGGAGAGTTTTATATTATCGGTCCATTCACTCACTCCGCGTTAGGGTTTAAGTAAACCCGCCTCTATTTTATAAGTAGAAATTTCACTCTTAACTTTCAACCAACAGAGGAATATACATGACTAGTCAGATTACTACTACGGCATCCACTTACATGTTGCCCGATTTAGTAGAGATTCAGCGTTCTAGCTTCCGCTGGTTCTTGGAAGAAGGTTTGATTGAAGAATTAGATAGCTTTTCACCAATTACTGACTACACTGGCAAATTGGAACTGCGGTTCCTGGCGAAAAATTATAAGCTCAAACGTCCTAAGTATGACGTGGATGAGGCAAAGCGACGCGATGCTAGCTATGCGGTGCAGATGTATGTACCAACCCAATTAATCAACAAAGAAGATAAAGGCAAAATCATCGAGCAGGATGTCTTTATCGGCGATTTGCCATTGATGACCGATCGAGGTACGTTTATTATTAACGGTGCCGAGCGGGTAATTGTCAATCAGATCGTGCGATCGCCTGGAGTGTATTATAAGTCTGAGTTGGATAAGAATGGTCGTCGGACTTATAGCGCGTCTTTGATTCCTAACCGTGGGGCGTGGTTGAAGTTTGAGACTGATAAAAATGATATCGTCTGGGTACGGATCGATAAGACTCGGAAGCTGTCGGCGCAGGTATTATTGAAAGCGTTGGGTTTGACTGATAACGAGATTTTTGACTCGTTGCGTCACCCTGAGTTTTATCAGAAAACGATCGATAAAGAAGGGAACTTGACCGAAGAAGAAGCTTTGATGGAGCTATATAAAAAGCTGCGTCCAGGTGAGCCGCCTACTGTCAGTGGTGGTCAGCAACTGCTAGACTCACGCTTCTTTGATCCCAAGCGTTATGACTTGGGCAAAGTCGGTCGGTATAAATTAAACCGTAAATTGCGGTTAACTACGCCTGATTCGATTCGGGTGCTGACTCCCCAGGATATCTTGTGTGCGATCGATTATCTGATCAATCTGGAATTTGATATCGGTAGTACTGATGACATCGATCACTTAGGTAATCGCCGCGTGCGTTCTGTGGGTGAGCTACTCCAGAACCAAATTCGGGTTGGTTTAAACCGCCTGGAACGGATTATCCGCGAACGGATGACGGTTTCTGAGACTAGTAGTTTAACTCCAGCCAGTTTGGTTAATCCTAAACCATTAGTAGCCGCTGTCAAGGAATTTTTCGGTTCCTCTCAGCTCTCCCAGTTTATGGATCAAACCAATCCCCTGGCGGAATTGACCCACAAACGCCGGCTGTCAGCATTAGGCCCTGGTGGTTTGACGCGAGAACGGGCTGGTTTTGCGGTACGAGACATCCACACCTCCCACTACGGGCGGATTTGTCCGATCGAGACTCCTGAAGGCCCAAATGCTGGTTTGATCGGTTCCTTGGCTACTCACGCACGGGTGAATCAGTATGGATTCATCGAAACTCCGTTCTTACCTGTCGAAAATGGTCGGGTGAAGCGGGAGCTGGAAGCTGAATACATGACAGCGGATCAGGAAGATGACTTGCGGGTAGCACCTGGAGATATTACCACCGATGAGAATGGGTATATCTTAGGTTCAACGATTCCCGTTCGTTATCGCCATGAATTTACCACTACCACACCGGATCAGGTGGATTATGTGGCGATTTCTCCCGTGCAGATTATTTCTGTAGCGACATCATTAATTCCGTTCCTCGAACATGACGATGCTAACCGCGCCCTAATGGGTTCCAACATGCAACGTCAGGCGGTACCGTTACTGCGTCCTGAGCGTCCCCTCGTCGGTACGGGCTTAGAAGTCCAAGCGGCGCGAGATTCAGGGATGGTCGTGGTTGCCAAATTTGACGGGGTAGTCTGTTTCGTTGAAGCAGAATCGATCGATGTCAAAGGCGATAATGGTCGTACCCAGAAGTACCTACTTCAGAAATATCACCGTTCTAACCAGGATACTTGCCTAAATCAACGTCCTCTAGTCAATATCGGCGATCGAGTGGTTGCAGGTCAAGTACTAGCGGATGGTTCGGCGACTGAAGGCGGAGAACTGGCTCTGGGACAGAATATTCTCGTTGCATACATGCCGTGGGAAGGCTACAACTATGAGGATGCGATTCTGATTAGTGAGAAATTAGTTTCCCAGGATTTCTATACCAGTATCCACATCGAGAAGTTTGAAATCGAAGCCCGTCAAACTAAACTCGGTCCTGAAGAAATCACTCGCGAGATTCCCAACGTGAGTGAAGAGTCATTGCGAAATCTTGACGAAACAGGCATTATCCGTAAGGGTGCTTGGGTCGCATCTGGTGACATTCTCGTTGGTAAAGTGACTCCCAAAGGCGAATCCGATCAACCACCTGAAGAAAAATTACTCCGTGCGATTTTCGGTGAAAAAGCGCGGGATGTTCGCGATAACTCGCTCCGCGTACCCAATGGTGAAAAAGGTCGCGTCGTCGATGTGCGCGTATTTACCCGCGAACAGGGCGATGAATTACCTCCAGGCGCGAATATGGTCGTGCGGATCTACGTTGCTCAAAAACGGAAAATCCAAGTCGGCGATAAAATGGCGGGACGACATGGGAATAAAGGGATTGTGTCCCGGATTATGCCCGTGGAGGATATGCCTTATCTCCCCGATGGTACTGCTGTGGACATCGTACTCAACCCACTGGGTGTACCTTCACGGATGAATGTCGGACAGGTATTTGAATGCTTGCTCGGTTGGGCTGGTCATAATTTGGGAATGCGGTTTAAAGTCACCCCGTTCGATGAAATGTATGCACCAGAAGCCTCGCGGACGACGGTTCACGGTAAATTAAAAGCTGCGGCGAAAGCCCAGAATAAACCATGGATTTTCGATAAGGAAGAGCCAGGTAAAACAACAGTTTACGATGGACGGACAGGTGAAGCATTCGATCGACCTGTAACCGTCGGAAAGGCATATATGCTCAAACTCGTCCACTTAGTCGATGATAAAATTCACGCGCGTTCTACAGGCCCTTACTCCCTCGTTACGCAACAGCCGCTCGGTGGTAAAGCGCAGCAAGGTGGACAACGGTTTGGAGAAATGGAAGTATGGGCACTGGAAGCATTCGGTGCAGCGTACACGCTCCAAGAGTTACTTACCGTCAAGTCCGACGATATGCAAGGACGGAATGATGCCTTAAATGCGATCGTTAAAGGTAAGTCGATTCCTAGCCCTGGTACGCCTGAATCGTTCAAGGTCCTGATGCGTGAGTTGCAATCCCTCGGTTTGGATATCGCCGTGCATAAAGTCGAACAGACAGCCGACGGCGATAGTCGCGACGTGGAAGTCGATCTGATGGCAGATGTTAATACCCGCCGTGCGCCATCGCGTCCGACTTATGAGTCCTTTGCGCGTGGAGACGATAGCGAAGAAGTTTAAGAGGGGATAGGGGATAGGGGATAGGGAATAGGGGAAAGAGGATAGGGAACAGAGAGTGGGGATAGGGAATAGAAAATGTCTATTACTCGCTAAATCCTAAACTCTAAACTCTAAATCCTCAAGCCTATGTCCTGCCCTCTAAACCCTCCAATCCCTATACCCTATCCCCTATACCCTATCCCCTAGATTATGCGTCAAAAGCTAGAAACTAAGTTTGATTACGTTAAGATTGGGATTGCTTCGCCCGATCGCATCCGCGATTGGGGTTCTAGAACTCTCCCCAATGGAACGCCAGTAGGTGAAGTTACCAAGCCTGAAACCATTAACTACCGGACATTGAAGCCGGAGATGGACGGGTTATTCTGCGAGCGAATTTTTGGCCCAGCGAAGGATTGGGAATGTCATTGTGGAAAATACAAGCGGGTGCGACATCGCGGGATTGTCTGCGAACGGTGTGGGGTAGAAGTAACTGAATCCCGCGTGCGTCGTCACCGGATGGGCTTTATTAAATTAGCCGCGCCAGTGTCCCATGTTTGGTACCTGAAGGGGATTCCCAGTTATCTAAGTATTTTGCTAGATATGCCCCTGCGGGATGTCGAGCAGATTGTTTACTTCAACTCCTATGTCGTTTTAGCTGCGGGTAACGATGATACCCTCGGTTACAAACAGCTATTGACTGAAGAGCAATGGTTAGAAATCGAAGAACGGATCTATAGTGAAGATTCCGAACTCGAAGGTGTGGAAGTGGGAATTGGCGCAGAAGCCGTTCAACGGCTCCTAGAAGACCTCCAATTAGAAGAAGAAGCTGAAAAGCTCCGCGAACAAATCAGCGAGTCTAAAGGGCAAAAACGGGCGAAATTAATCAAACGCCTACGGGTCATCGACAACTTCATCGCGACTGGGAGCCGTCCAGAATGGATGATTCTGAGTTATATTCCGGTCATCCCCCCCGACTTGCGCCCGATGGTGCAATTAGATGGTGGTAGATTTGCAACATCGGATCTAAACGACCTTTATCGCCGCGTTATCAACCGGAATAATCGTCTCGCCAGATTGCAAGAAATCCTCGCTCCAGAAATCATCGTCCGTAACGAAAAACGGATGCTACAAGAAGCCGTCGATGCCCTAATCGATAACGGTAGACGTGGTAGAACCGTAGTTGGAGCCAACAACCGCGCCCTCAAATCCCTCTCCGATATTATCGAAGGTAAACAGGGCCGATTCCGTCAAAACTTACTTGGTAAACGGGTAGATTATTCTGGACGTTCCGTTATCGTCGTCGGTCCAAAACTGAAGATTCATCAGTGTGGATTACCGCGAGAAATGGCGATCGAATTATTCCAACCCTTCGTCATTCATCGTTTAATTAAAAATAACCTCGTCAATAATATTAAGGCCGCCAAGAAACTAATTCAACGGGGCGATCCAACCGTTTGGGATGTCCTCGAAGAAGTCATCGCTGGACACCCAGTCATGCTAAATCGGGCACCAACATTGCACCGCTTGGGGATTCAAGCCTTTGAACCAATTATCGTCGAAGGTCGCGCCATCCAACTCCATCCTCTGGTCTGTCCGGCATTTAACGCCGATTTCGACGGAGACCAAATGGCGGTCCACGTTCCCCTCTCCCTAGAGTCGCAAGCAGAAGCACGCCTGCTGATGTTGGCGAGTAACAACATTCTCTCACCAGCAACGGGTTCGCCGATCGTCGCGCCATCCCAGGATATGGTATTAGGCTGTTATTACCTCACCGCCCGAAATCCAGCACTGGCTGAAACAGATCGATATTTCGCGAATTTAGAAGATGCGATCCGCGCCTACGACAGAGCCGAACTCAATATCCACAGCTTTATCTGGGTACGGTACGACGGCTTAATGGAATCCGACGATCCCGAACTAGAGCCGCTAGAAACGATCGAAGGTGTCGATGGTACCATCACCAAACTCTACAAATACCGTCGCGTTCGCGAAACCAGCACAGGCGAATTTCTCTCTCAGTATATCTACACCACACCAGGACGAATTATTTACAACAAGACTATTCAGGAAGTCCTTTCTGTGTAGGCGTTAGGCGTTAGGCTTTAGGCTTTAGGCACATGCGAAACAATTAGCAAGTGACCCAAACCTAATACCCAATACCTAATCCCTAAAGCCTAATACCTAAAGCCTAGTTCCTAAAGCCTAATACCTAACACCTAAAGCCTAGATCATGAGCGAAAAAGAGAGAAAGCCAATCGTATTTAACAACCGCATGGTTGATAAAGGTCAGTTAAAAAAACTGATTACCTGGTCGTTCCGCCATTACGGTACCGCCAGAACAGCGCAGATGGCGGATAAACTCAAAGAATTAGGTTTCCGATTTGCGACCAGAGCGGGCGTGTCGATTAGTATCGATGACTTGAAAATCCCTCCCATCAAGAAGGATATGCTCGAAGCGGCGGAAAATACTATTAATGAAACTGAAGCGAAATACACCCGTGGCGAAATCACCGAAGTAGAACGGTTCCAAAAAGTAATCGATACCTGGAACATCACTTCTGAAAGCCTCAAGGATCAAGTGGTAGTTAACTTCCGCGAAAATTATCCGCTCAACTCCGTCTACATGATGGCGTTTTCTGGGGCGCGAGGAAACCTCTCCCAAGTCCGCCAACTCGTAGGGATGCGGGGATTGATGGCGAATCCTCAAGGGGAAATCATCGATTTACCAATTAAGACCAACTTTAAAGAAGGCTTAACCGTAACCGAGTACATTATCTCCTCCTACGGTGCGCGAAAAGGACTCGTAGATACTGCCCTACGTACCGCCGACTCTGGGTACCTAACTCGTCGTTTAGTAGACGTTTCCCAAGACGTGATCGTCCGCGAACATGACTGCGGTACGACTCGCGGCTTGACCGTCGAAGCAATGAAAGATGGAGACAGAATCCTGATCTCCCTCGGTAGTCGGATGCACGGACGGGTATTAGCGGCCGATGTCTTCCACCCCGAAACCAAAGAACTCATCGCCAGCCGCAACCAACAGCTCGACGAAGATACGATCTTGGCAATTACCAAGGCTGATGTTAAATCCGTCTTTGCTCGCTCGGCACTCACCTGTGAAGCAGCACGTTCTGTCTGTCAGTTGTGTTATGGTTGGAGTCTAGCCCACGGACACCTAGTAGATTTAGGTGAAGCTGTCGGAATTATCGCCGCGCAATCGATCGGTGAACCAGGTACCCAACTTACGATGCGGACATTCCACACGGGTGGAGTATTTACAGGAGAAGTCGAACAACAAATTCGCGCCCCTCATGATGGTACCGTCAAGTTCCTGAATCTCCGCGTTCGTTCCGTCCGAACCAAGCATGGTGAAGATCGCGAACAAGTGGAAGTAAACGGCGATCTAGTCCTCGATCCCAAAGGTAAAGGTAAGAAAAAAGTCTTTAATCTCACCCCTGGTTCGCTCTTGCTCGTCGCCGATGGCGCGGAAGTCAAAACTGGCGATCTGTTAGCAGAAATCGCCCTCAGTAAAGGTGGACGCTCCACCGAGAAAGCAACCAAAGACGTAGCCGCCGATCTCGCTGGTGAAGTCTTGTTCGCGGATATCGTACCGGAAGAGAAAACCGATCGTCAAGGAAACATGACGCGGATCGCTCAACGGGGTGGATTGATTTGGGTACTCTCAGGGGAAGTCTACAACTTACCACCTGGTGCCGAGCCAATGGTCAAAAACGGCGATATCATTGCCGAACATGGCGTACTAGCTGAAACGCGGTTAATCTCCGTCAGCGGTGGTGTCGTCAGACTGCGCGGCGAGCGGGAAATTGATATTATCACGGCATCAGTATCACTCGACAGGTCTAAAGTTGAAGTCGATACCGAGAGCGGACGCGAACAATACTCGATCGTCACCGACGAAAACCAACGCTTCCAACTCCTCACCACTCCAGGTACCAAAGTCCAAAGTGGTACCGCTGTTGCCGAACTAATCGACGATCGCTATCGCACCCGCACGGGTGGTATTGTCAAATTTGCGGGGTTAGATGTCCAGAAGAAAGGTAAAGCCAAACAGGGCTATGAGGTCGTTCAAGGTGGAACAATCCTCTGGATACCCGAAGAATCCCACGAAGTCAACAAAGACATCTCTCTGCTCAATGTCGAGGATGGACAATATGTCGAAGCAGGTACCGAAGTAATTCGCGATATCTTCTGCGGCATCAGTGGAATTATTGAAGTCGTCCAGAAAAATGACATTCTGCGAGAAATCACCATTAAACCAGGCGAATTACATCTCCTCGACGATCCAGAAGCAGGTCAATCTGTAACTGGTACCATCTGCTATCCTGGCAATAAACCCGTTCCCGAACTCGAACCGCTCACCGAACTGCGGTACCTCGAATACGTCGAAACCCCAGAAGGCTCTGCCTTACTCGTCCGTCCAGTTGTGGAGTATCAAGTTCCCGATGAACCCAATCTCCCCTCCCAAGTATCCGTCAATCGTGCGGGTGCTCAAGGCACGATCGAACTCCGTGCGGTGCAGCGCGTACCTTATAAAGATGGCGAACGGGTCAAATCCGTCGATGGTGTCGAACTCCTCCGCACCCAATTGGTGCTGGAAATGGAATCTACCAGCTCTCCTCAACTCGCTGCGGATATCGAACTGACAAAAGATGAAGAAACTGGCGAACTCCGGCTCCAACTAGTAATTCTCGAATCGCTGACAATTCGTCGCGATACAGCAGGCGACAACCTGGGTGGTAGCACTTATACCGAGGCTCTCGTCACGGATGGGCAAAATATTGCTCCTGGTGCTGTCGTCGCACGGACGGAGATTCGTTGTAAACATCATGGTGAAGTACGCGGAATTCGCCAGGGGGCTGAATCTGTCCGACGGGTATTAGTCGTTCGCGATACCGATCGAGTCAGCATTGACATCAAGGGTGCCGCACCAACCGTCAAAGTTGGCGCATTGGTGGTGGCAGGTAGCCAACTCGCTGAAGGCATCGCCAGCCCTGACTCTGGTCAAGTTGTCGAAGTAACTGACGATCGAGTTGTGTTGCGGATCTCTCGTCCGTATCGAGTATCGCCTGGAGCGATACTCCATATCGACACTGGCGATCTCGTCCAACGGGGCGATAACTTAGTGTTACTGGTGTACGAACGATCGAAAACTGGAGATATTATCCAAGGTTTACCACGGATTGAGGAGCTACTCGAAGCGCGGAAACCCAAGGAGCCTTGTATCCTCAATCGTCGGGATGGTACTGCTTCCGTTATTTATAACGACGATAACGAACCCACCGAAATCAAAGTGATCGACAACAGTGGTGCAGTGGAAGAATACTTCCTCGGCCCTGGTCAAAACTTGCTAGTATCGGATGGTAACGTCGTTAAAGCGGGACATTTGCTCACCGATGGACAGTTAAACCCTCACGAGATTCTAGAGGTTTACTTCAACCACTTCCGCGAGGAAAATGGTGTCTTTGAAGCAGCTCTACTCGCCCTCCAAAAAGCCCAAGCCTTCTTGGTAAATGAAGTGCAATCGGTGTATCAATCCCAAGGGGTGGAAATTTCCGATAAACACATCGAGGTAATCGTCCGTCAGATGACCTCCAAAGTCCGCATCGATGACGGTGGCGACACCACGATGCTCCCTGGCGAACTTCAAGAACTGCGCCAAGTCGAACAGGTAAATGAAGCCATGTCCATTACAGGCGCAGCTCCAGCCGAATACACCCCCATGTTGCTGGGGATCACCAAAGCATCCTTGAACACTGACAGCTTCATCTCTGCCGCAAGTTTCCAAGAAACTACACGGGTACTGACTGAAGCGGCAATCGAAGGTAAATCTGACTGGCTGCGGGGCTTGAAAGAAAACGTGATCATCGGTCGCTTAATCCCTGCTGGTACAGGCTTCAACGCCTATGAGGACTCAAACTTCTCCAGCCCGATTATGGACAATGACTACGGCTCTCCAGGCATGTATGGTGCCTATGAAGGCATGATTGGCACCGACGAGGACATGATTCTCGACGATCGTACCGCCAGAAGTTACGAGATCGATGATGTTAGTCTCAGTGGGTTATCGATCGTCAAGCCTTCGAGCAAGGAAGAAGAAGATGAATTTGCTGGACTCTACGGTGATACAGTCAAATCTGCTGCTGGCAACGATGAAGAAGAAGACGATGATTGGAAACCTGCTAACACCGATGAAGAAGAAGAGGATGATTATTCATAATCATCATGATAAGTTAAGAAGATTAACCGGATTTTCTTAACGTTCGATCGACCCGAAAATAATGGTAGGGGCAATTCATGAATTGCCTCTACCATTATTTTTGAGTATTAGAAAACTATAAATTAATAAAAAACAGCTAAGTAATGAACAAAGATGAGATCTTGTCTGAGTACCGCAAACTTGAAAGTGAATTTGCTTTGCTGATGCCTAAAGTGCATTTTAGCAAAGAGAATAATATGAAATTGGAGCGGATTGTACACCTGTTAAATTTACTGGGAAACCCGCAAGACTCCTTTGCCTCGATTCATATCACGGGAACTGCGGGAAAAGGATCGACTTCCAAAATGGTGGCGACTATTCTCACAGCAGCAGGCTATAAAACAGGCTTACATATTTCCCCATATTTGCAGGTAATAAATGAGTGTTATCAGATTGACAACCTGATGGTTGCAACCTCTAAATTATCTGAAAATTACGAATTCATGAAAGCAGCAATCCAAGAAGTTTCGCGAGAAAATATGTTTGGCTGCCCCAGCTTTTTTGAAGTAAAAGTTGCCTTGGCATTTCGTCTATTTCAACAAGAGCAAGTTGATGTAGCTGTAATTGAAGTTGGACTGGGCGGAAGACTAGATGCTACAAATGTTCTCAGATCGAATGTTTCCGTACTTACTAGTGTAGGTCTAGATCATACTGAAATTCTTGGAGATACAATTGAGTTAATCGCGCTAGAGAAAGCAGGTATTATTAAGCCCAATCAAATTGTTATTAGCGGACTAACTCAACCTTCAACTCAAAATATTGTAGCCCAAAAATGCCAAGAGCAAGGATCGACACTGTGGCAATTAGGTCAAACTTTCGACTACCAGATCGAAGAGGATGGAGAGAGTTTTAAATTAACTTTCACCGATCGTGTTTATAAAGATATCTCTCTGGGAATGCGCGGTGATTTTCAAAAAATGAATGCGGCTTGTGCTGTCGCCGCCGTTCATGCCTTCACAGGTGGCGTTTCACAATCTGCAGTATACGATGGATTAAAAGAGGCATTTCTACCTGGCAGAATGGAATGCATTCAACAACATCCACTAGTAATTCTTGATGGAGCGCATAACCCTGGCAAAATTAGAGCAGTCGAAGATGCAATTAATAAAAATTATACCGATCGACGGAGAATTGTGGTGTTATCACTCAAGTCTGATAAAGACTATCAGAATATCCTCCCAAATGCATTGAATAATGCTTCAATTCTGATTGTAACTGCTTTTAAGAAAGGTATTTGGGAGCCATTATCGCCAGAAATTATCGCCGTAGAAGCTGCTAAAATTGCTCCCAATCTAGATATTCAGATCGAATCAAATCCAATTGAAGCCATCAGTAAAGCTCTGACAGCAGCTAATCCTGAAGACTTAATCTGGGTAACAGGTTCTCTGTATCTCGTTGGTGATATTCGCGAGTATTGGTATCCTGCAGATGAGTTAATAATTCAGGCAGGTTAGAAGTTGATATATCCCCCGATACTTATCGGTTAAAAAGTGCTGACGATTGAAATCGTAGCTTATAGTGCAAAGTCCGCCTACGCGGACTAACTAGTTTTTAGATTAATTCAAAATATAATTATTATATGCAACCACCATTCGTCTCGAAATTATTACAAGAAATAGCTGCTGAACTTGGCGCAATTGTAGAACTCGATCGAGATTTTGGGGCTGTTGGAGAAATTATCTTTTCAAATGGTAAAAAACACCTGTTTAGCAATACTAGTTTCAACATCAATCCTGCTGCTGCTGTTGAAATTGCCAGAGATAAAGGTTATACAAAATACTTTCTCTCGAAATATGGACTTAGCGTACCAATAGGAAAGACATTTTTTGCCGATCGATTGTTGCCTAAGCTCCGAAAATACAGCAATTTTTGTGACATCAATCGAGCATGTATTTATGCAAACTCGCTGGGATTTCCGATATTTGTCAAGCCGAATAATCTCAGTCAAGGTATTTTAGTCCGCAAAGTTTATGACGAAGATGAATTACGGAAAGTTGCTAATAAAATTTTTCAGATTGCAGATGTCATTCTAATTGAAGCAGCTTGTATCGGTAGAGATTACCGAATTGTTGTGTTTGGAGACGAAATTATTGCAGCATATGAAAGATGTCCGCTGACTATTGTAGGGGATGGTCGATCGACAATTGAAGAATTATTAATTCAACAGCGACAAACGTCTCAAACACAAAATAGTCTGGGCAACAACATAGATTTTTACGACTTCGGTATCTGGGGGAAAATAGCGCGGGAAGGATTCGATAAAAGCACAGTCCTCTTGCCAGAATATTCGCTATCGATGCTGGATAATGCCAACTTGTCTACTGGCGGTAAGGCGATCGATATTACTGAAACACTACATGCATCTTGCCGAGATTTAGCGATATCGGCTGCACGTATTTTAGGACTGCAACTATGTGGTGTAGATATTATTTGTGCGAATGCAGCGGCAGAATTATTAGAATATTGGATTCTTGAAGTAAATGGTGCGCCTGGGTTGGATAATTATGCGTCAATCGGTAGCAAGCAAGCCCAGCGCGTTCGTTTGCTTTATAAATCTATGCTCCAACATCTAGAGAAAGTATAGATTTATATTTTAGTGCTAGATTTAAGTTTCTTTCTGATGCGGAATGCTGCACTACCACCAATGAGAGTCCCGATAATAGTCAGAGGTTCGGGAACTGCTGTAGCAGAAAAGTTTACTTGAGATGGAAGTGCAAATGTCAAATCGTCTAACCCAAATTTGTCATTAGCTTTGTTAGGATCGCTTACAGGAGACATCCCAACTCTAATACTAGTAAACGTCTCACCAGGATTTTCAGCGATTAAGCCATAATAAAGTGCCGAACCACTGGGAGGATTTGCTAAATCTGCGGGAGAAGTAATCGTTCTCTCGATCGTCAAAAGTGTATCGTTGAGATCGTTGAGTTGCAGCGTAATCCCTTCCTTGTTTTCGATATCGGTGGCATAAAATCCAAAAGCAGCAAGCGGATTGGCAAAATTAATTGTGTAAACACCTGTGCGGACTTCATAGTATTTAGTACCTGAAATTGCAAAGCGTCCATTTAATGGATTAGAGCGAACACCGTTTGTTGATAACGGTAAAATTCCATCAGGAGAACTTTCAAAAGTTTCAGTACCGAAACCATTAAGATTAAGGTGAAAACGGGCTTCTTCATCGATCGAGTTGGGAATGCCACTGACACTACCATTTGCACCGATATCTTCACTAAAGAAGATGCGAAAGGCACTAGCTGGAGTAGCCGCTCCGCTGGCAATCGCGCCACTAACAGCAAGGCTTGTTGTCAAAGCTAAAGATTTAATATTCACAATCGGGTAAAGCTATTTTCCAAATAAATGAAAAAGCATCCTTGAGACTGGACGTTCTTACAGGTAGGATACCCTAAAGTAGCTACGATACTATCTCGGTCCAATCCCCCAGTCCCCCAGTCCCCCTATTTCAGCCCTTAATTCAGCAACGCCAGACAGTTATGTATCAACAGAGACAAACTAGATTACCAAATCTACATAGCCTATAATAGACTCGGGTTTATTAGTAGCTATAGGTATCATTGGCATGGCAAAACGGTTAGTAACGATCGGCAATGGCATGGTCGGTCATCGGTTCCTAGAGCAGATGGCGGCAAAAGGTGCAGATTGGGAACTGATCTGCTTTTGTGAGGAGCCACGCGTAGCTTATGATAGGGTTAATCTCAGCGGTTATTTTGCAGGGAAGACGGCGGAGGATCTCTCGCTCGTCGCACCAGATTTTTACAAAGATAATAAGATTGAGGTACATGTTGGCGATAAAGCGATTAGGATCGATCGAGCCAACAAGACGGTAACATCTGCAAAAGGGGTAACAATTAGCTACGATAAACTGGTGCTGGCTACTGGCTCCTATCCATTCGTACCGCCGATTAAAGGGAATGATTTACCTGGTACTTTTGTCTATCGGACGATTTGCGATTTGGAAGCGACGGAAGCATACGCTAAAGACTGTAAGGTTGGGGTGGTTGTTGGTGGTGGCTTATTAGGTTTAGAATGTGCCAACGCGCTTCAAAATTTGGGACTGAAAACCCATGTAGTCGAGTTTATGCCCCGTCTGATGCCTGTTCAGGTAGATGATGCTGGTGGCGCAACATTGCGCCAGAAGATTGAAGATTTAGGGATTGGGATTCATACAGGTAAATCGACGACGGAGATTGTCGCCGATGAACATGGAAGGGTGTCTAAAATGCTGTTCGCCGATGGTACGGAATTAGCGACAGACACGATCGTTTTCTCCGCCGGAATTCGTCCACAGGATGAGTTAGCCCGTCAGTCTGGATTGAAAATAGGCGACCGAGGTGGCATCGCGATCGATGATAATTGTCAAACATCCGATCCTGATATTTATGCGATTGGGGAATGTGCTTTATACAATAACCAAATATTCGGTTTAGTCGCTCCAGGCTATCGGATGGCAGAAGTCGCCGCAGATCGTCTGTGTGGTAGCGAAGATAATAATTTCACGGGCGCAGACATGTCCACCAAATTGAAGCTATTGGGCATCGATGTAGCCAGCTTTGGGGACGCATTTGGCAAGACTTCCGGCTCGAAAGTCATCGCGATCGATGATGCTGTCGCGGGAACTTACAAAAAGCTGGTAGTTAATGAAGACGGTACCCGTCTATTAGGTGGTATTTTAGTCGGCGATGCGACTGTTTACGGTACATTATTGCAACTGATGCAAAATCAGATGGCATTACCACCCCATCCAGAGGATCTGATTTTACCGCCCCGCAGTGGTGCATCGATGGCGATGGGCGTAGAACAACTTCCCGACACCGCTCAAATTTGCTCCTGTAATAACGTCACCAAAGGACAAATTTGCACCGCAATTCAAGAACAAGAATTGCGTGATATCGGTAGCGTCAAATCCTGCACAAATGCTGGTATGGGTTGCGGTGGTTGCGTTCCCCTAGTCACCGACTTACTCAAAGCCGAACTCAAAAAAGCCGGAATTGCAGTTAACAATAACCTGTGTGAACACTTCGCCTTCTCCCGTCAAGAATTATATAGCTTAGTTCGATCGCAAGATATCCACAGTTTCCAACAACTACTCGATCGACATGGTACAGGACGCGGCTGCGAAATCTGCAAACCCGCCGTCGGCTCGATCCTTGCCTCCGCTTGGAATGACCAAATTCTCGACGCACCCCACGTCGGTTTACAAGATACTAACGACTCATTCCTCGCCAATATTCAGCGCGATGGTACCTATTCAGTTATCCCTCGCATCCCTGGTGGTGAAATCACTCCCGACAAACTCATCGTACTCGGACAAGTCGCCAAAGATTTTGGTCTGTACACCAAGATAACAGGCGCACAACGCATCGATTTACTCGGCGCAAGGGTAGACCAATTACCGCTAATTTGGCAGCGTCTCGTCGCTGCTGGCTTTGAATCTGGGCACGCTTACGGTAAAGCTCTCCGTACTGTTAAATCTTGCGTCGGTAGCACCTGGTGTCGATTTGGCGTACAGGATTCGGTTAGTCTCGCGATCGAGGTAGAATTACGCTATCGTGGACTCCGCGCCCCTCACAAGTTCAAATCTGCCGTCTCTGGCTGTACCCGCGAATGTGCGGAAGCTCAAAGCAAGGATTTTGGCATTATCGCTACCGAAAAAGGTTGGAATCTATATGTGTGCGGAAATGGTGGAATGAAACCCCAACACGCGCAATTACTCGCCGCCGATTTGGATAAAGAAACCTTAATCCGGTATGTAGACAGATTCCTGATGTTCTACATCCGCACTGCCAATCGTCTAGAGCGAACCGCCACCTGGTTTAATAAACTCGAAGGTGGGATGGAATATCTCCAAGATGTGATTATCAACGATTCTCTCGGTATTGCTGAGGAATTAGAAGCAGAAATGGCGCATCAAGTAGCTACCTACGCCTGCGAGTGGGATGTCACCCTCAAAGATCCAGTTAAGCTGCAACGGTTCCAACACTTTGTTAATACTGATGTACCCGATCCGAATATCGTGGTAATCGAAGAGCGCGGACAAAAACGTCCTGTATTCGAGCATGAAAGACAATTGTTGTCGATCGATCGTTAAAATTAAGTTATCAGGAGATTGAGGTAGGGGTAATTCATGAAGCGGCGGTTTTATTCTGGGGTTCCCCCATAATAAAAAACCGACAAGACATTACCCCTACCTCAATCAACGCCGATCTAAAATCTGATTTAATGTTCGTTGGCATAGCCTACGATCGATAATCGCCGTAATTCACCAGAGGTTTTATGATGATAGCTACTGCGCCCACTCTTGCATAAACATTGCTGCTGAATGTTGCCAATACAACCCTCACCGTCACCCCAGAACAATTCGATCTTCTCTGTATCGACAACCCCGATCTCAGACTAGAATTAACCCGAAATCACGAATTGATCGTTATGGCTCCAACAGGTGGCGAAACTGGTGAAAAGAATGTTACATTATTGGCTAGAGTTTGGAATTGGAATGACAGAACTAAACTAGGGAGAGTATTTGACTTCTCAACTGGTTATGATTTTATCTCGATCGGTGGTGGTAAGATTTCACCTGATGTTTCTTGGATCGAAAGATCGCGGTTAGAAGGCGTAGATATTAAAGGATTTATTAAAGTAGTTCCTGATTTGGGCAAAATTAACAAGTGCATCAGTTATGCTGGCATGGGCAGCAAGTATGACCTGAAAAGGATTACATCCTATTATTAAATTAAATAGTACGATTTATCAAAAAGGTATTTCACTCAATAAGTCAGCAATGAAAGAGGTGGAAAAAAGATTAGAACGAAACCCACTACTCCCTAAATGGGATGTTCTGATTCGTCCG
>NZ_JANOJV010000135.1:0-7322 GCF_031418915.1 Chamaesiphon sp. VAR_48_metabat_135_sub
GACGTTGGTTCGGAAGCTGCCAATATTTTTGAACTGCCGAATATCGAGTATCTGAGTGCCGAGCAACAATTAGAACGGCGGAAGGACTATGAAGATTTTCTGCTCGAAATCCTGCTGGCAATGGTGATGGGGGCAGTCGTCCAGAATACTAATGTCAACGTTGACATCGTGTGATCGATCTTAGCCTTAGTCCTAGCTAAATTCTTCGCCGACTATGAAATTATCTCCAGATATCGGGCGGCGCGGACGAGAGGATTAGGATCTCCCGAATGGGCAGAGTATCCTACCCTCCAAGATTTTGTCGGCTTCTGTTCTCCCGAACGCATCGCTCTGAAAACATCGCCAGATCAGATCGCGGCATTGGATTTCGTCGTCACCAAGCTGCGTTACTGGCTGACTAGTAGAGTCGGACAAGCACTATCCCGCCCTTCTACCTTTAGTGCCGATAGTACTTTATTTGTGATGGCAATGCGTGGGGTGAATAACCCTGAAGATGCGGCGATTCTGTCGATGTGTATGTATGGAACGGTATTAAGACGGGCATTTAGCAACCCCAAATCAGTATTGGTCATTGATGAAGCGGCAATCCTGCTCCAATTCCCATCCCTGGCTAATCAGGTGGGTAAACTGTGCGCTAACGGTGCCAAAGCAGGGATTCGAGTGATTCTGTGCGCCCAAGAGCCAACATCGGTTAAGAACTGCGCGGCTGGCGACCGAATTTTAGGTAACTGCGATATTAAGTTAGTAGGGAGGGTTCAACCTGAAGTCAGCACTGCCTTCCAAGATATTTTATTGATGCCGCCAGAGATTTTGGCTCCATGTATGACCGACGCATTCTCTCCCAACACAGCCTTGGGCTATTCAAATTGGCTGCTCCTCGATGGGCGTACCTCCACTCGCGTCCGTTCTTACGCGAGTGCGGGCGGCTTGGCGGCTGTGGTCAATAATCCCGATGAGGTTACTCGTCGGAAAGAATTGATGGCTGCTGCCAAGCATCCGGTTCTGGGCTTGCATGAGTACGCCAAAGAACTGATTCCCACTTAATCAACACTGCTGGACTTTCCATGAATAAAACTATCTGGGGCACGATTGCCGTTCTATCAGCATTCATCCCAACTGTGAGTCTAGCAAATCCGCCTGAATCTACGCCTCCTCAACCAACAACAGCCCCAATTAACTATGAGGCAGTCGGTCAATCGGCACTGGATACGAATACTGCTTGCCAGCAAAAGCTGGCATCTGGTAATTGTTTGAATGCTGCTACTCAAACTCTCACCACTGCTGGAGTCCAACTTTCGCCTGGAGCCAGTGCTGCTATCCAAACGGCTGGTAATGTTGCGAGTTTTGATGCTCAAGCGAATTTAGCGACACTTACTAGTAGTTGCAATAACATCAGCAATCCAATGGCTTGCGTCTCTGGTGCCCAAGGGATCTTAGGATCTGTCGGCAATCTAGGTATCCCAGCTTTGACTGCTATGACTACTAATGTCACCGGAATGATGAATCGTGGATTAGCCGATTTAACTAAACAATTTCCGTTTTTGGCAGGGTTTTTAGGACAAGGTAGTACTGCTCCTCCAACCAGCCAAGAGATTGCCAAAACTAATACTGATGATATCCAAAAAATTGCGGCGGCATCCCTAGCTCTACAAGCGAAGGCTACTGCTGAGGTGCTTCAACAGGCTCAAACTACGGGGGAATATACGCCTGGGGTTGCCAATGAAATCATCAACCGGAAAAGTAAAGCCTTTGCTGCGGCAATGACGGGTACAGCCGCCCTTCAAGCCAATCAGCAAAATAGTAATGCTGCGGCGGCTGATGTCAAGACGACGAATGACATTGCCGCGACTGATTATGATAGTTCCCTTGATGCTCTGGCTGGGACAAATAAATCTTTAGCAGCAGTTGCTCATGGACAAGAGCGGATCAATGCCTCACTAATTGAGTCTAAAACAACTCAAGGACAATTACTCGAACAAACGGCTCTGGTGAGAGACACGATTAATCAAGCTAATATCCGGCATGATGTGGCGATTGAAAAAAATGTTGAAACACAAACCGCGATGCAGTGTTTTCAAGCATCGATTTATCGACCCAAACTGACTTGTAAATAGTGAAAGCTAGTGAGGGGTGAAGTAATAAGGAATAAGGAATAAGTAATAAGTCAAGAATTATTGTATTAATCCTTGACTTATTGCAAACGCATAACTCGTTTTTCAACCTCTGTGGTCTTACACATTAATTAAATATTTTATTCCTTATTCCTTATTACTTATTACTTTCATGAATCTATTCACCAATTATCTCCCAACCCATCTCGCAGCTACCCAAGCCGGAAACATCTCCACTCTCGCTGCTAGCTCTGCTAAAACTGCGCTTGATGCTACCAACCAATTTTGGATTAAAATGTACAACGGCAGTGGTATTTTTGGGGAACTTAGCAAGTTTTGTATGGGATTAGCTGTTCTATTTTTACTATGGAAAGTTTATCAGCTATACGAAGAATATCGAGAACAACCTGACTATACTAAAATCATTAATAGTTTATTGTTGCCCCTAATTGTTTTTTGTATGTTATACAATAGTGGCGCAATGGCTAAAGGTTTTACCCAAAATTTGCGAACTTTAAGTTCTGATTTTGGGATTGACATGATCTCGCGATCTGGGAATGATGCTTTTCTAGATAGCACCAAGGCGAATATGCCTCCAGGGATGAAATCTAGTACGATCTTTAAAGACCTGACGATCGATTTGGATAAATGTAGAATCGATGCAAATCCAGGGGTATGTGGTACCTTGGCTGCTTCAAAAATGATCCAAAAGCTGAATGCAATGAATCCGCCAGCAGACCCTGTAGCCAAGGCTTATGCGCTCGAACTTCAGACTAAAATTGTAGCTAAAATGCAAGCGGCAAATGGAGCGCAAAATAGCGGTATTAACTGGGATAGTGTGATGGGGATATTTTCCAAGGGACTGCCTAGTTTTGGCGATATCGGCGAGCAAATTGTGATTACTTTATTAAATGCAGTTGTTGTCGGGTTTTATTGGGCGATGGAACTGGCTACATTAATTGCTTTCTATTTATTCCCAACTGCTTTGGCGATGGCAGTTATGGATAAGAAAGCGGTTGTTGACTGGTTTACCAGTTTTTGGGCAGTTTGTAATGCCAAGATTTGTTTCGCGCTCGTTTTAGCATTAATCGGGCAAGTTGCTACGGCAATGGAAGGGGCATCATTTGTGATCGAACTATTGGGGGCAATTTTTGCGCCAACTATTTCATTTATGATGGCTAAAGGTTCAGCACTGGCAATGGCAGAAGGATTCCAAGGTGCTGGTTCGGGCGCAGTTATGGGTGTAGCTAAGAGTTCAGGGAAAGGTACTTCAGATCGGTTGAATAAGTCTGGAGAAAATAAAAAAGCTAAAGCATCTCAAGCTACTCAAGCTACCCAACACAGACAAGTTTTGAGAGCTTTACGAATTGGTAGGAGAGGTTAGCAATAATAAGTAATAAATGTAGAGAAAATCGTAGTTAAATGAGGTTAAGAGTTGATATTATTGGAAGATAATCCCCGATCCTCAAGATTGTAGGTATCTTCTCCGTGATCGAATTTTATGCCACCTATGCCCGAATGCAAATGATTCATCGTCGCAGGGTTTCAGCTTTGTTTTATGGGAAGGTGACTTAGTGGCATTTCAGTCTTGGCTTGAATGACATGACGCTCTCAGGAGCGGTGCTTTATGGTAAGCTTGAACTATATATTCAAACCCAAGGAGAAAATCGATGAGTTTAACTTTTTACTCCGCCCCGATGTCCACCGCCAGTATCACCGAAGCAGTGCTTGCAGAACTTGGAACACCGCACGATCGCATAAATCTTGACCTCAGCGCAGGTGATGCTAAACAGCCTGACTACCTTAAAATCAACCCGAATGGCCGAGTCCCGGCGATCGTCCATGATGGAACAGCAATCTGGGAGTCATCCGCAATCACAATGTATCTAGGTGAAGTTTTTGGCGTGGATGCCAAACTTTACCCCGCACCAAGTCCGCAGCGTGGCGAAGCCATGAAATGGATTGCATGGGCTAACGTCACCCTTGCCGAAGCAGCAAATCGGTTGTTCCAGTCGTTGCCACCCGAACAGCAAGGAGATCCAGCAACTAATGCCGACGAAAAAGTTACCTCCGAACAGAAGAGTGCGGTCGCGATGGAGAAGGCCAAGTCTGACATCGCTGACTGTCTCAGCATTCTTAACGGTGGACTAGAGGGGCGATCGTTCTTGCTTACCGAATATAGTCTTGTGGATACTCACCTACAGGGCATTGTTGGCTGGATGGGGATGATGGATGTCGATCTAAAACCGTTCGCCAACGTCACGGGCTGGTTACAACGTTGCTACGAGCGTCCAGCGATCGCCAAGTTAATGGCTGGTTGAGATCGAAAAAAAATCACTGACAGACCAATTTTAGAGGGAAGAGCATTATCGATTTTCCCGCTTGGACTCAATTAGCTATGCGGTCAGTAACTGGAGAACTAGCTGCGGCGATCGCCCGAACAGGAATACGTCCCGCTTTAAAAGAAATTCTACCTGCTAAAGTTGCCATTTGCATTGCCTGCGCCATCCCAACTGGATTTTGAGCCTGAGCGATCGCTGTGTTGATTAAGAGTGCATCTGCTCCCATCTCCATCGCAAAGGCGGCTTCACTGGGTGTGCCAATCCCAGCATCTACTATCACTGGGATTTTTGCTTGCTCGATAATGATGCTAATATTTGCGGCATTTTTGATTCCCTGTCCAGAACCAATTGGTGAACCTAGAGGCATAACAGTCGCACATCCCAATTCTTCTAAAGCTTTTGCTAGCAATGGATCGGCATTGATATAGGGCAATACCGCAAAGCCTTCAGCAATTAGTTGCTTGGCGGCGTAGTAAGTACTAAGGGGATCGGGCAATAAGTACTTGGCATCAGGAATCACTTCGAGCTTGACAAAATTATTATCTTCCTGCCCCAAAATCTTAGCCATTTCCCGCCCCAATCTGGCAACTCGCACTGCTTCTTCAGCCGTTTGACAGCCTGCGGTATTGGGTAATAGCCAATACTTTGTCCAGTCTAGAGCCTCTCCCAAACCTTCATGTCCGGGTGTATTGCTCTGCACTCGCCGAACAGCTACAGTTACGATTTTACTGCCACTAGCGGCGATCGCCTTTCGCATAGTCACAAAATTTGGATACTTACCCGTACCAGTCATTAGTCGCGAGCTAAAAGTTCGATTGGCAATGACTAGAGGAGTTGGATCGATCGAGAGATCGGGATAAATAAACATTTTGCACCTCATAAACCAAGTGTTTCGATCGCTGGATAATCTGTATATCCCTGTTCGCCACTGCTATAAAACGTGTTCCGCTCGTACCGATTAAGCTCTGCATTAAGCGCAAAGCGTTTCGGTAAATCTGGATTGGACAGAAACAAACGACCATAAGCAACGAAATCAGCACTATCCTCTTGCAAAACAGCTTCGCCCATTTCGCAAGTATAGCCGCCTGCTGTAACGATCGATCCTTGAAAGATGGAACGAAAAAACCTCGCACCTAAACCCTTCCCAGTTTCGGCAATCGTAATATTTCCTTGAATGCGAGGTTCGATCGCATGGAGATAAGCTAATCCAAACTGATTCAAGGCATCGGCAACATAGCTAAAGGTCGCCGTTGGATTTGAATCTTGCATATCATTAAAAGCACTGCTAGGTGATAGGCGAACGCCCACTTTCCCTTTTCCCCAAACTTCAACTACAGCTTGCACAACTTCCAATAAAAGTCGCGCCCGATTTTCGACAGAACCGCCGTATTTATCCGATCGCTGATTTGAACTATCTTGCAGAAATTGGTCGAGCAAATAGCCATTTGCACTATGAATTTCCACGCCATCAAATCCAGCCATGAGTGCATTTTTTGCACCCTGCCGAAACTGTTCTATAATCCTTGGAATTTCGGTTAATGCTAATGCTCTGGGGGTAACATGGGGTTGTTGACCATTAGCGGTATCTGCCATACAATTTGCTGCAATTGGACTGGGGGCGATCGGAATTTCACCTTCGGGCAATAGTGAAGGATGGGCAACCCTTCCAGCGTGCCAGAGTTGCAGAAAGATCCGCCCGCCTCGATCGTGGACAGCCTTGGTTACTTGCTTCCAGCCTACGACTTGTGCTGAAGTATAGATTCCAGGTGTATTCGGGTAGCCAATACCATTTCGAGCGACTTGAGTTGCCTCACCGATTATCAATCCAGCCGCTGATCGCTGGGCATAGTAAGTGGCATTAATTGACTGAGGGATATATCCATCACCCGCACGGCAGCGGGTCAGCGGAGCCATAATCAGGCGATTGGGAAGTTGTAAAGCACCGAGAGTTGCGGGAGAAAGTAATTTGCGATCGGTCATGGATTTTATCCTCATAGTTACAAAAATAAATTACAGCTTAATCGGCATTCTGCTGGGTGCTGGGGAGCCAAAACCGCATTGCGGCAACTCCAATTAACAAAAGTCCAGCGATACAAACACCATTCCATTGCATCAAGTTCCAACCGTAGATACCGATGATCGATCCGAGCGATGCGCCGAGAAATGTTGACACCATAAATACCGTATTGAGACGGCTCCGAGCATTTGGATCGAGGCTATAAATTTTGACTTGATTGGCAATTAGTGCGCCTTGGCTACTCAGGTTCAACAAGACACTGCCAATAATCAAGCCCCAGATTTGAGTACCTAATTGCCAGAAAATTAAGTAAGCTGCGATCGCGCCGATAATGGCGATTCCCACCATCGATCGAATGGTTTTTGCAGTTCCTCTATCTGCTAGCTGTCCCAATAGGGGTGCTACCAGAATTCCGGCAATCCCTACTAGCCCGAATAAGCCAATCGCTTTGCTACCATAGGCATAAGGCGGACGGGCGAGCAAAAATGCCAGCGTTGACCAAAATACACTAAATGCGCCAAACAACATCGCTTGAATCAAGCTGGCTTCGCGTAAAGCGGGCTGAGATTTGACCAATTTCCAAAGAGATCGCAGTAACGCGCCATAACTCAACTGCGACTTGGGTTGATATTTCGGCAGTAACTGAGTTGAAGAGATCGCCAGTAGCACCATTACACTCCCAGCCAGCCAATAAATCCCGCGCCAGTTAAACTGTTCAGCGATCCAGCCACCGATCGGTCTGGCTAGCAAAATGCCCACAAACAGGGCACTCATCAAGTTTCCGATGATTTTGCCTTGGGCACTGGGCGGGGCTAACTGAGTCGCAAAAGGGATGAGCAGTTGGGCGACGAT
>NZ_JANOJV010000136.1:0-11956 GCF_031418915.1 Chamaesiphon sp. VAR_48_metabat_135_sub
CTGACATGACTCCGAACGCTAAGACCAGTCTATTAGTGTCCGCAGGACTGCTATTTCTTTGTGCTGTATTTACGACCTTTCCGTTTTGGCATCAATCTGTACAACGGTCTCAAGCGAGACTACGCGATAAACCCGCTTGGCAACAAAACTTTGTCGCGTTGGCACCTTGGCTTGTAATTGCATCAGTGCTCGTTTCAGCGATCGCCGATGTACTGAGCCATAACTTGGCAATTGGAGCACTTGCAAATCTACCGCTCATCTTTCTATGTGTAGAAAATCTCTTTGTCAGAAACCAAATTAGTCAATAAGCTCATGCACTCAGCTAGGCAATTTACATGGAGCAAGGAGACACTGAATGACCGATTTGATTCTCACCACTTTCGATTGGGTTCCCGAAACTCCGCGAGGCTATGTGCGTGACATTCGTGTGCGTTGGGCACTTGAAGAAGCTGGGTTGCCCTATCGCGTAGATAGCGTACCATTTCGCGATCGGGGTGCCGAGCATTTTTCGCACCAACCCTTTGGTCAAGTGCCGTGGTTGACTGATGGAGACCTCTCGATCTTCGAGAGTGGTGCGATGTTGCTTCATCTAGGCGAGCGAAGTGAATTGCTGATGCCAGTAGATCCGCATGGTCGTAGTGAGGTCAAACAGTGGCTGTTTGCCGCGATCGCTTCGGTTGAGGCAGCAAGTCAGCCCTGGTCTTTCTTCAAATTCTCCGGTGACACCGGAGAAACGCCAATGTGGAAGTTTTTCGACACGTTCCTTGAGTCCCGGCTCAAGCACATGGAAACGGTGCTGGCAGAACGCGAATGGCTGGTCGGAACCTTTTCCGTCGCCGACATTCTCATGGCGGACGTGCTACGCCTTGTGAATCGGTTCGATGGGCTGGCGGAATATTCCGCCTGTCGTGACTATGTTGCGCGCGCCACGGCACGCCCGTCGTTCGTGAAGGCACACGCAGACCAGATGGCGCATTTTGCTGCGGCAGACTGAGCAACACCCGACCATTCGATGAAAGCGAGGTGCCGCTTAACAACTCGATCGCGAAGATGTGGCGGGCGCGATCGTCGCCGTTGTCAAAGACGGCGGTTACGCCGACGTGAAAAATAAAGAGCGCGTTGTCGCGTCAGTTCGGGATTTTGAAAGCTAGGAGGGAACGATTTTGTACGGAGCAGATCCGAAAGATAAGCATCCAATGAAGGGATTTCCGCAAATCTGCTTCATTAAAAACACTGTTTCCAATCCCAACATTATCATTGGAGATTATACTTACTACGACGATCCAGAAGATTCAGAAGCTTTTGAACGGAATGTTATGTACCATTTTCCATTTATTGGCGATAAATTAATCATCGGCAAGTTTTGTGCCTTGGCAAGAAACATAAAGTTCATCATGAATGGGGCAAATCACAAGTTGAATGGGTTTTCGACTTATCCGTTTCAAATTTTCGGCAACGGCTGGGAAAAAGTAGATCCTCAAGCTGGAGAACTGCCATATAAAGGCGATACTGTCATTGGTAACGATGTGTGGATTGGCTATGAAGCCGTGATGATGCCAGGGGTGCAGGTGCGAGACGGATCGATTATTGCCGCAAAGTCAGTCGTTGTGAAGGATGTCTTGCCCTATACGATTGTCGGCGGTAATCCAGCCAAATGCATCCGCCAGCGTTTTGATGATGAGACGATCCAAGCACTACTTAAAGTTGGTTGGTGGAATTGGGACATCGAGAAAATCACGCGCAATCTGGAGCAGATTGTAGCGGCAGATATTGAAGCTCTGATAAATTGCAAGTAGCATCGATCTCATTCTGAGGGTAATGTTTATACCCAAGATGCGTTCACGTAGTGTTTCTAGAGGAAAATCGTAGATACTGGCTTCAATGGCTGGCTATCATTGCCCCAAGATTTAATTTCTCAACTGAATCCGAGCTAAAAACTTGAATTTGTTCGATCAATTCCCCTTCTTGTTTCTGGACATGATACAGATCCCATCGCAGTTGCAAATTCAACCAGAAGTCGCTGGACACACCAAAAAACTTCGCTAGTCGCAGGGCTGTACTAGGGGTCACGCCACGTTTGCCATTAATAATTTCGTTAATCCGTTGGTATGGGACATGGATACTCTCAGCCAAATGTTTTTGGGTTAAGCCCAAAGGTTCCAAAAACTCGGTAAGTAGCATTTCGCCTGGATGAGTCGGCGGACGATTTGTGGGAATACGAACCATAATGATATGCTCCAAATTAGTGATAATCGACTATTTCTACTGCTTGTGCATCAGATTCTGACCATTCAAAGCAGATCCGATACTGGTCATTGATCCGAATACTATATTGACCTTCGCGGTCGCCAGAAAGCTTTTCCAGATGATTCCCTGGTGGAACAGCTAATTCATCGATGGTAGTAACAGAGTCGATTTGGTCTAGCTTCCGAGCGGCAACGCGCCAGATCGACTCTGGACAAATTTTGCGTGCTGCCTTAGAGTTGACCCCATCAAAAATATCTGCGGTGCCTTGGTTTTTGAAGGAATCAATCATAAAAACATGATAGCACGGTATTCATGGCAAGATTGTCGCGATCGAAGGCGGTTCTGTTACGATCGATAGAATTGCGATTGTATCTTTATACGGCAATCCAGTTGTCTTTCCCGCCCGAATTTCCATAAAATCAAAGTGACATAAACTAGCTCCCATAGACGCTTGGAGGTATTATGACAATTGCTATAGCTCCCACCACCTCGATTGATAATCAACCGTTACTATTGGATGTGAGTGATACGACTCTAATCGTTACTCCAGAGCAGTTTGACGCTCTCTGTGCCAAAAACCCAGACCTCCGCCTGGAATTGACCCCGAATCGAGAATTGATTGTTATGGCTCCAGCAGGCGGTGAAAGTAGTGAAAAGAATGCAGATTTAGTTACCGATGTTAATATCTGGAACCGACAAACAAAACTAGGTCGAGTATTTGACTCATCGGGTGGATATGATTTTGAGGCACTTGGCGGCGGAAAGCCATCACCAGATGTTTCATGGATTGAGAAGTCTCGACTAGAGGGAGTGAACATCGTCAAGTTTATTCCTGTAGTACCTGATTTTGTGATTGAACTGAGATCTGCCAGCGATAATCTCAAGCCAGCACAACAGAAAATGCTGGTGTACCAACGGGTGGGAGTAAGAATGGGACTACTCATCAATCCCAAAAACAAGCAGGTAGAAATTTACAGATCGGGACAAGATCCAGAGATTTTAGAAGCCCCAATGTCAATCGACTGTAATGAAGTCATGCCAGGATTCGTCCTAGACATGAGCAGAATTTGGTAAATCGCTAACCATGATCTTTGCTCAGAGCACAAATCCGCAGTTTGAAGAAGTGACATTCTCAAGTGGGAAGCTGATATTACACGGGTTTATTCATAAGCCGGAAGGAAATGCTCCTTTTCCTGCAATTCTGATGAATCATGGGAGCGAACAGTTTCCCAAATCGGGGCGGGGAATAGTCGAACCTTATGTTAATCAGGGCTATGTTGTATTTTTCCCGCACCGTCGCGGGCAAGGTTGCTCCAGTAGTCAAAGCGAGTACATTATGGATTCAATTAATCGAGAACCAGCAACCACTAGAGACAAAAAGTTTGTTGAACTTCAAGAAATACATCTTGAGGATACGATCGCAGCACTATCTTATCTCAAACAGCTTCCCTACGTTAACAAAAATAGAATTATCATGGCGGGCTGCTCTTTCGGTGGAATTCAAACTGTACTTGCAACCGAGAAGCAGCTTGGGATACGGGCTAGTGTCGCGTTTGCTCCAGCGGCGATGGCTTGGTGTAGTCTCCCTCTTTTGAGATCGCGCCTAATTAAGGCAGTTCGGTTGGCTACTGTTCCAATTATGCTAATTCAAGCCGAAAATGATTATGATTTAACTCCCACTAAAATAATGGCAGCAGAACTTGAAAAGGCAAATAAACCACACAAGTTGTTAATCTTTCCTGCTTTTGGGACAACATATGCTGATGGGCATAGCTTTTCTGTTCGAGGTGAACAAGTTTGGGGAAATGAAGTGTTCTCATTTCTGGCAAGGGAAGCTCTCTAAAATTGACATTACCACGCCTAAAAAGCCCGTAATAATTTACAAGTTAATACGGGCTTTTTAGATAATCTTTAGCAAGATTATTCTCGTTTTTCCACCACGATCGTTAGATGAGCAACCATCGCACCAATCGATCCTACCGCAGCCATAATCGGGAAAAACGCCGCACTGATGACACCACCAACAACACCGACAGTTAAGGGGATTTCAATCAATATATGTCCCTCTTCATTTTTGAGAATAATTCGCCGTATATTACCTTGATGAACGAGTTCTTTGATTTTGGCACCAAGGGCATCACCATTAATACTAAATTCTTCCACCCCAACCTTTTCTACTGTTTTGACTTCATGCTCTCCGGTTACTAATTCAGTTTGGATTGTTTCGACATTTTCTTGAAAGTTATCATTTTGTACGTCCATGTTATTAATTCCTATCCTTGGTTATGTTTACAAATCAGCTAAAATCTAGAGAAAATCAGCAGCAAATTGAGCACGGGTAGTCGGTTGCTGCAATATTAATCCTTCACCGCCTAATGGATGGTTACTATCAATAGATTGTCCTCCAACAGAGATAAAAACTTTTTGATTAGGATCGAGACTGGTAGATGTATAAATCACCTGTGCAACTCGATAAATCATCGAGGTACTTCCACCACCAGATCTAAATTCTGGCGATAAATCAACATGAACCCCATCAGCTCGAACTTGCAAACTCAGAAGTTTGGTACCTTTGGGAATAGTACTGGTCAAATCGTCACGGGGCTGGGCTGATAGTAGCTTTTGAATAGCAGTTGTTAATACTTGCTGTGGTGTAGAACCGGATGTGTTTGATGGTAATAATTTGGCAACTAGAGTTAGTTTATTTTGGTTAGATCTTAACCAATAAACTTGCGGTTGAATTTGTTGGGATGAATTATTAGGAATAGTCGTCGAGGTTGTAACTGGGACTGATAACTTTTCATGCTGAAGAGAAATCGGATTACTTCCCACCCAAATACTTAAAGCGACTACTGTTGTAAATAGTAGGGATTGTTTGACAGCAGGTTTATTAATAAAGAGTTTTTTCATTCTATTTCCCTAATTAGTAGTTGAATCTTCGGGCAATAGTTAGTGAGGACAGATCCAAAGGCTGTCTTGTCTCGGTAAACCGTCGGGGAACCAGGGCGTGCGCGAGCCGCTTCTTCAAGAAGCCTTTGGATCTAGCAGATCTAGCGTATCCTAAGCCGCCATTTGCGGTTGTGCTTTCCCAAATTTCCAGAGCAACATGACACCCAAACCGAATAGATTAATCAGGAAAACTACTAATCCGCCCAAAAACGGAATTAATGCCAGCACCGTCAAGATCGCCAAGCCAATTAAGAATTGCCGTGTTGCTGACTGTTTGTCATTTCTATCGATGCGTTGCCCGACAAATAGAGCCACGCCGAGCGAACCGACTAAAGATGTAACAACCGCACTCAAACTCAATAGTGGAATCAGCGGAATCCCAATCAATGTAACCGCCAGAAACACAGTGCCAAAAAGAATAGCAAAAATTCCGCCAATTCCCCATAGAGCCGTCAATCCAGGCTGTTGGCGCAACTTTTCCGCCAAATCTGGCAAAAACTGCGGGCTGGATTGCAAGATCAGCAGTCCAAGAATAGCGGCTACGACAGCAGCACAAATCCTAAACATTGCACTGAAGAAATATTGAGCGAAGAAGCTTTGTCTACCATAGGAGCCATACATCATCCCATGTCTATCGCTAAACGTCGCCTTCTCACCACCAATAATCGCCCCTGGTTCTTGGATGATTTTGCCACCAAAGGAGTAAGCATCACCATCTACTCGCGCTCCTGACTTGAGGATAATATCTCCGCCAAAGGCAATTGCAGTATCCAAAACTCTAGCATTAGGTAATACCGTCACACTCCCACCAAAAGCACTAGCGTTTTCGACAGTTTGGTTTGCTGGAACACTCACGCTGCCACCAAAGCGAATCAGGTTGGTATTATTAATATTAATATCAGTCTGCGCTAGCGCATTTCCAGCAAAGATTAAATAAATGGTGGCTATAAATGCCAAAATTAATTGTTGCCATTTCATATATTTTATCCTTGCTAATACTCAGATAAGTGAATACTCCTCATAGTACTAAAAAAAGATGAGGAACCCGTGAGGAAAGTTATCCTCTCAGCAGTTTTAATCATTAGCGGTGTATTAAGGAGTGCTCGAAAATCTAGTATTTATTGATAAAATGGGAGTTTTACTTGGCTTGGCACGAACTAATACCCGTGCTGCACCTGGGGAAAGAGCTGATGATTTTAAACCGTTTTACAGAGGTAGGAAAGTTAGTGTGATTAGTGCAATCACAAGTTCTAAAATATTGGCTGTTAATGACTATTGATAAGTCGCTCATAAACCCGCGAACTGCTGTATCTGCGCCTGTCAGTGTATTCCGCAATCGATTTTGTTTGACCTGAACGTTAACTTCGTTAGCTAGTGTGCTAACTAAGATTATTCGCAATTTAAACACTCGATTTATGGGGAAATTCAGCGTTATTATTAGAACTAGAAGCAATTTTGCTCAGAGCAACCGAGCCGCCATATAACGTTAAGATTCCGATGGAGCGTTAAGCTATGCAATCGAAGAGTTTAGAACAACTTACGCCTAGCGCAGCTCAAACGATCCTGGCAAATTTGCCAGAACGGATTAAAACGGCATTTATAGATTCGGCAAAGCCGAGGCTACGCCAACGAGCGGCTGAAATTAACTATCCAGTTGAGGCATTGATAGAGATGGCTTGAGCTGGTTATTTGGATAGTGAATCGATTACCTACGGTAGGTCAAAGACCAACGGATTTGTAAACTGCAAACCTAATCGCGGTCGAGGTTAGTCCGACTCAACAATTACTCCATCTACCATCCGAATTATCCGTTTTGTTCTGGCTGCGACATTAGCATCATGAGTAACGATCGCGATCGTCGTACCTTGTTGATTTAACTCAGTTAGCAAATTCATAATCTCCTCAGAAGTTTTGGAATCTAACGCGCCAGTTGGCTCGTCGGCGAGGACTAAGGCGGGATGATTGACTAAAGCACGGGCGATCGCGACGCGCTGTTGTTGTCCGCCTGAGAGCTGATTGGGACGGTTCTGGATCCGATCTTTCAATCCAACTTGGACTAATGCTGCTGTCGCTTGTTCGATTCGTTGCGACTTATCGACATCGGCATAAATCATCGGTAGCATCACATTCGAGAGAGATGTGAGCCGTGGTAAGAGGTTGAACTGTTGAAACACAAACCCGATATATTGATTGCGAATATCGGCAAGTTCATCATCATCGAGGGTAGTCAGATCTTGACCTGCTAAAAAATATTGCCCGCTGCTTGGCCTGTCGAGACAACCGATAATATTCATTAGGGTCGATTTTCCCGAACCTGAAGCACCCATAATCGCCACATATTCGCCCTCCTCGATCGACAAATTAATCCGCTTGAGTACTGGCACATCGATCGTGCCTAAATGATAGGTTTTAGTAATATCTTCGAGTGAAATCATGCTTGCCATAGTCAATTAATCCCCATGCAGTGCCAAGATCGGATCTAATTTTGCCGCATTACGAGCAGGTATACCGCCCGCCAAGACCCCAACAATCAACGAAATGACAAAACCCAGCACCACCGACCATAAAGAAACCACAAAGGGGAATTTAAACACTGTCGCGGCGGCGAAAGCAATCGCGATACCCAACCCGATCCCGATCGCCCCGCCAATACTCGAAATCACGATCGATTCCATCAGAAATTGATTCAGAATTGCGCCACTGGTTGCCCCGACAGCTTTTCTCAGACCGATTTCCCGTGTCCGTTCCATCACCGAAACCAGCATAATATTCGCGATGCCAATGCCACCGACAATTAGGGAGATTCCAGCGATCGCCCCAACCATCAGCGTCAACGATCCCGCAATACTCGTAAAAGTATTAATAATATCCACTTGATTGGTAACGCGAAAATCATCCTCTTTGGGTGGGCGAATATTATGCCGCAGCCGGAGTACATTCGTCACCTGAAATTGTGCGGCTTCAAGCTGATCGGCATCGCTAGATTGCAACAAGAAACCATTAATAGCAGTGCCTGTGAGCGAATTGTTACCGACAATTTCGGCAGACATATTAGTCAGCGGTATATAAATAATGTCATCCGCATCTTGCCCGCCGATCGATCCTTTCGATTCCATTACACCGATCACAGTGTAGCGATTGCCCCGCACCCGAATATCAGCACCGATCGGATTTTCGGATGGTGAAAACAGGTCATTCCAAACTTTAGAACCAAGGACAACGACTGGTTTGGCGATATCTAAATCCTCCTGGCGGAAAAATGCCCCCAGTTGCGTCTGGAGATTTCTCACCACTGGCAGATTCAAATCCGCTCCCAAAGCATTTGTAGCAATATTGATATTGCCCCGCACCACCTGAATATTCTGGCGTTGTAGATATGCAGCCACCGCTGTAGCGGCGGGGACTTGCTTGGCGATCGCCTGAGCATCTTCCCAAGTCAGAGTACTAGCAGAACCAGCCCCCTGACTAATCCCCCCCGTTCGCGCCGATGCTGCTGACACCTGGAGAATATTGGTGCCCAATGCCTGAATTTGTAACTCGGTGGATTTTTGGACACCTTGACCGATTGATGTAATCGCAATGACAGATGAGATGCCAATAATTACACCCAACATCGTCAATCCGCTGCGTATTTTGTTACTCCAAAGAGTTTCCACTGCCATCAAAAATATTTCCAGCAGCGAGATTTTGCGCTTACTACGACGAGAAGGACGCAGAAGAGATTTGGGGAGCTGCTTTGTTTTCATAGAACTAAGATTTAGGCGGGAAAATCCCCTCTTCGGAGGCTACAGTGTATATGTAAGTTATTTGAGTGCTACGTAGTCTGTGTTACCCCACCCCAGCCCTCCCCTTGTAAAGGGGAGGGAGTAAAGCCCCCCCTTTACAAGGGGGGGTTGGGGGGGTAGAGCACCATCGACAACGAAGTCTAGCCGACTTGTGATGCGGTAAATTTTGCTAGAACTACGAGACTATCTACCGTCCACGCCCACCCCCGCCACCTGTAATCGATGTTACCTTCCGGGTTCCGGCAGGAAAACTGAGTAAAACTCGTTCATTGCCAGTTAAACCAGACTTAACCTCAGTCTTATCATTAACAGTCGTCCCCACCACGATCGGCATAAAGATCGGATCGCCACCTGGTTTCGACACATATACACCCTGCGCTGTTTTATCTTGGACGATCGAAGCTGTCGGCACAATCAGCACCTGGTTAAGTTCTCCGGCTTTAAAATCGATCGTCACATTCATCCCCTGACTGAGCAGTTTTTGGGAGTCAGCCACCGCTACTTTGACCTCAAAACTGGTCACATTTTGTTGCACCAAAGACTGGGTAGCAACTTGTGTCACCTTACCCTCAAAGGTTTTGCCAGGATAAGCATCCACCTTAATGATCGCCACTTGTCCGACGCGGATTTGAGCAATGCTGGCTTCGGCTACTTGTGCCACAATTTCATTGGTAGATGCTAGAGCCAGAATCGAAGATGACGTTGCCGAAGTCACCGCACTACCCGCCGTAGTTGGAGTCACGAATGCACCAGGATCGGCATATTTACGAGCAATAATCCCCGCGAAGGGGGCGCGAATTACGGTATCGTCGATATTCCGTTGAGCGATCGCGACAGCACCCTGAGCCGCTATAACTTGAGCGCGGGCTTGGGCGATATCTTCGGGGCGCGATCCAGCTTTGAGGAGATTTAATTCCTGTTGTCGCTGGTTGAGGACGCTTCTGGCTTGAGCGATATCTTCAGGACGCGATCCGGCTTTGAGGAGATTCAATGCTTGTTGGCGTTGATTGACGACGCTTTTGGCTTGGGCGATATCTTCAGGGCGCGATCCGGCTCTGAGTAGATTCAATGCTTGTTGGGCTTGTTCTACTTGCGCTTGGGCACCATCACTAGTCGATCGAGCCAAACTCAAAGCTTGTTGGGAGATTGCTCCCTGCGATCGTAATGTTTGGTTCCGGCGCAGATCTTCTACTGCTTGCCTGTAGGTAGCCTGAACTTTATTTAGGTTGGCGATCGCTCCAGCGATATCTTGCGATCGATTCCCCGCAATTAGCTTTTGCAAACTGGCGGTAGCTTCATCTACCTGCGCTTGCGCCTGGGCGATGTCTTGCGATCGATTCCCCGCAATTAGCTTTTGCAAACTGGCATTAGCTCCATTTACCTGTGCTGTAGCTCCAGCGATATCTTGCGATCGATTCCCCGCAACTACCTTATTCAAATTTGCTTCAGCAGCGGCAAGGTTGCCCTTAGACTGGAGCAATTGCCCTTGAAGGTTTGAATTGTCCATATAGGCGACAATCTGCCCTGGTTGGACAAAATCACCTTCCTTGACTAGCAGCCGTTTTAAGACACCAGAGGTTTTGGGGCTGACATTGACTGAACTTTCGGGTTGCACAGTGCCATTTGCTGACACCAAAATTGTCAGATTGCCGCGCGTGACTGCGGCTGTCTGAATCTTTCGCTGCGCCCGCTGTTGAGGTGCTACCACCAATTGATTATAGGCAACATAACTGCCAATACCAGTAAGTGCGATCGCCACCAGCGACCACACTAGCCATTTTTTGACTTTTGGCTGGTGGATCGTCTCCGACAGAGAATCGATGCCCTTCTTTACATTCAGACTAATACTCAACATTGTCCCCTCTAATTTTGGTATCAGGCATTGGCGCACCCAAGCCAACGCCTTCAATTTCAGATATTAGCCTCGACCCATACCCCGATTGACTCTTTGACTGACTTGAACGTAGGTTCTATAGCCACGCTGCTGCAATCTATTGGCAGCACGTTGGGCAGCCTGACGATTTGGATGGTACCCTTCAAAAGTCCACTGTCGATCGCGAGGGCTACGATAATAAACAGAAAACTGTCGTTGGCGTAGCCTCTCGGAACGAGAATCGCGATTTTGGTTGCGACGATACTGGGCGATCTCCATATTCGTTCCCAGATCGAGGTTCTGGCTGATTTTTTCTGAATCTAGTGCCTGTGCCGTAAAAGGCGTAGTCACTACGAATCCCGTACATACCAGTGCCAGCAAAATTATCTTTTTCATCAGATTTAGTTCCAAAATGTAAAATCCAGATTTTTCAATTAAATTTAAAGTTTAATTAATCGATCCTTCCTTAAAACTAATTGATTGAATAAACCAAATCATCTCTCTAAAGACATAGATGAAAGCATCTTAACAAAACAGAATAAAACAGGATTGATTTCATCGATATATTATGGTCAACCACACCTATTTTTGCCTTGGGTAAAACTCGTAGCTAGCTTTTAGACAAGTTTTTGGTTGCTGCTACCATTCAGATAAGTCAGGAAGATGCTGTGACTGCCTCACAACTTCCTCACATTTGAAAGATATTATAGATATAAATGTTTTCTTACAATAAAAAAGTTTTTGGTTTTTCAAAATAGAGTAAATAAGATTATAACCAACGGCAATTTAACCAAATAACTCGCAAGAGAATTTAAAATGCCAACTGCAACAGATTTCAAGGACTACTACGCGACCCTAGGAGTGAGCAAAACGGCAACTCCTGAAGAAATCAAACGGGCTTATCGAAAAATTGCCCGCAAGTGCCATCCCGACCTCAATCCAGGCGATAAAGATGCAGAGACAAAGTTCAAAGATCTCAACGAAGCAAATCAGGTGCTTTCCGATCCAGAAAAGCGGGAGAAATATGACAAGTTCGGTCAGCACTGGGATCGCCCTGGTTATGGTGAAGTACCGCCACCTACCGGAACTAATGTCGGGACTG
>NZ_JANOJV010000137.1:0-15776 GCF_031418915.1 Chamaesiphon sp. VAR_48_metabat_135_sub
AAGGCGGGCACTTCCACTAAGATACACTAATCCGTCCACTTCTGGTGCAAATCTGGCAGATCTGCCCACCAACAACCCTGATTCTGGATTTTCCTGTTCGACGAGGACATCGACAGTTTTGCCCACTTCGAGCTGATTGCGGCGGAGTGAGATTGGTTGTTGCATCGCCATGATGCCATCGCGTCGCTCGTCCATAATTGCCTGGGGCAAGTGGTTGGGCAAGGTAGCGGCGGCGGTTCCATCCTCGGCGGAGAAGGTAAATACCCCCACATGATCGAATTCATGACGTTGCAAGAATTGTTGAAGATGTTGGTAATGTTCGTCGGTTTCGCCAGGGAATCCGACAATCAAGGTTGTCCGCATGACTGCCTCGGGGAGAGCGATTTTGAGTTGCTCGATGATTCGGTCATTTACAGCTCCTTGCCACGGGCGATTCATGGCACGGAGGATCTCAGGATGGGAATGCTGTAATGGTAAATCTAGGTAGGGCAAAACATTCGCGGTTTCCTGCATGGCGGCAATTACCTTGGGTGTTAAGCCCGTCGGGTAAGCGTAGTGCATCCGAATCCAGGGAATATCTACTTTGCCTAAGGCGCGAAGTAGTTCCGCTAGTTTAGGCGTACCATAGATATCTAGACCATAGTTGGTGGTGATTTGAGAGATCAGGACTAGTTCCTGTACGCCTTCATCTGCCAATCTTTGAGCTTCAGCGACGATCGATTCAATCGTTCTCGATCGCTGTTTGCCCCGCAGGTGAGGGATAATGCAAAATGCACAGGCATAGTCACAGCCTTCGGCTACGCGGAGATAAGCGACACCTTCTGTCGTTGTCCGATAGCGCGGCGTATGCTCGTCAGCGATATAAGTCGGTTCTGGACTAACTTCGACAACTCTTTCGCCAGTCAGACTGCGTTCGAGGACATCGACGATTTTGTGATAGTCACCACTACCAACTACGGCTACCGCTTCGGGGATTTCGGCTAATAGTTGAGCCTGGAAATGCTGCGCCATGCAACCAGTAATCACTATCTTTTTATCTGCTTCCGCTAGTTCTACTAGGGTGCGGATCGATTCTTCTCTGGCAGCATCGATGAAGCTACAAGTATTAACGATGACATAATCTGCGGAAGTCTCATCAGCGTCTACTTCGTAGCCTGCTTGGACTAGCAGCCCCAGCATATGTTCGCTATCAATTCGATTTTTTTCGCAACCTAAGTGGGAGATTGCAATTGTTGGCTTGTTGCCCATGTAGTCTTGAGTTTAGTTGTCTTCGGCGTTCAGAATCTCATGCTTTCGACTCTTTTAACCAAGATACTCTAGGTACCGTTAAAATCAATAAAAAGCGATATTAAATTTCTTAATGTCAATCTTAGCACGTTTTTATTGCGAAACGTAAAGTAAATTTTGGATGAGAGCAGATCTGCAGGTTGGGTTGAGCGAATGTGAAACCCAACATCAACACCATTGATTTGTGGGTGTGTTGGGTTTCGCTTCACTCAACCCAACCTACGGATCTTCTAACTCTTGGGTTAATTAATGGGTGATTCAAGCCCAATTTGTGGATAATAGTAGGTGAAGGTTTAGCCATGTCCAAGTTGAATTGGTGCGGCAATCGCTATCCGCCTAGTTTAAAAATAAACGTGAATTTAAAACAAATTTTTAACACCACTCAACCGATTATCGGCGTAGTTCATCTTTTGCCCCTGCCAACTTCGGCGCGGTGGGGTGGTAGTCTGAGTGCAATTATCGATCGAGCCGAACAAGAAGCGGTAGCATTAGCTTCGGGGGGTGTCAGTAGCATCATCGTTGAGAATTTTTTTGACGCACCGTTTCCGAAAAGTCGGGTAGATCCGGCGGTAGTTAGTGCGATGACGACGATCGTATCAAGATTGAGCGCATTGGTATCAATGCCGATCGGGATCAATGTCTTACGCAATGATAGCTTGAGTGCAATGGCGATCGCCAGTTGTACTGGAGCCGCATTTATCCGCGTAAATGTCCTATCTGGCGTAATGGCAACAGATCAAGGCTTGATTGAAGGCTGCGCCCACGAATTACTTAGGTATCGGCGCGAATTGGGTAGTAATGTTAAAATCATTGCAGATGTCCTGGTCAAACACGCTCAACCATTAAGTTCGAGCGATATTACTACAGCAGTTCAGGAAACGATCGATCGCGGGCTAGCAGACGCAGTAATCTTATCGGGAATCGCTACAGGTAGTCCCCCTAGACTAGAAGACCTGAAGCTAGCTAAGACAGCCGCTGGCAGCACTCCCATCATTATCGGTAGTGGTGCCGATTTTAGTAACATCAGCAACCTGATGCAATTTGCTGATGGCGTGATTGTTTCGAGTTCGCTCAAAAGACAAGGTAAAATCGAGAACTCGATCGATCCAATTCGCGTCAGTCAATTTGTCGAAGCCATGCGTCAAGATCTGACAAGTCAATCTGTACAGCGGGCGATTGATTCGATGAAAATTCATTCTTAGGCTTTAGGCTTGATAGCTTAGGCTTTAGCACCTGATAAACATCTAACTTTACCTCTTAAACCCAATGACACGTCGTCGTCAAATTCCGTGGATTTATCAATACTCACGATTGCTGATTGGATCGATCGCGATCCTGGGCATGTGTGTTACAACGTACCTAACATGGGTAAAACTTGCTAATAATGGAGTTTGTGGTACTGAAGGCTGTCAGATTGTGCTCGCGAGCCCCTTTGCCAATGTGGGCAACTTTCCGCTGACTGGTTTGGGGCTATTGAGTTATGTTGCTGTTGCTGTGATGGCATTTGCGCCGACGTTAATCGATCCCAAAACAAATAAGGCGGCTCACAATCAGCTCAATAACTTGACTTGGCTGGGGTTATTCCTGGCTGGAGTGGGAATGGCAGTATTTAGTTGCTACTTGATGTATTTGTTGGCTTTCGTAATTAAAGCTGCTTGTCCATTTTGTATTGTTTCGGCAATCTTTACCTTTGCGATTTTTGGGCTGACATTATTCGGGCATGATTGGGAAGATGTCGGACAAGTAATCTTTACAGGTATGGCAGCAGCTCTAATATCTCTGCTAGTATCGCTGCTATTGTACAACACCTCGATTACATCGGGCGAAACCTATGTGAATGGACGGATCGAAATAACTTCGCTTGCGCCAACTACAGCACCAGAACCAGGTATCAGTTGGGAAATTAAGTCTACGTCTGGAGCTGCGGAAATCGAGCTAGCCAAGCATTTGACTCGAAAAGGTGCAAAGATGTACAGCTCTTACACATGCCCACATTGCTATGAACAAAAACAGTTATTTGGATCGGAAGCCTGGGAACAAGTCGCCAATATTGAATGTAATCCTACTGCTAAAAAGAATCCTCAACCAGAAGTCTGTACGAAAGCAGGGATTCAGGGCTATCCGACTTGGGTAATTGACGGCAAATTAGATCCTGGTGCTAAGAAACTCGCTCGACTGGGTGAGCTGACAGGGTATCAAGGGAATACCGCATTTAAGTACGACCGATTGTTCGCCAGATAGTCAATTAGGGATAGGGCTAATCAAAAAAAGTAGGCTAAATCAAACGATTGGTAAGTGTTTGATGGTTATTTTTTTAAATTGAGAACTTGTGCGATCGACACAAATGGTTTATATATTTTAACATTGCTCATCAATCACTCACATTTACCGAATGCTTACAAAATTGCAGTTAATTCAGTCAGCTACCGCGATCAGCATGGCGATTGCTACTCTTACTACTCCAACAGTCATCGTTCGCGCCAACCCATCTTCAGCTAGCGGACAATCAAGCATTTCAGCACCGCAACTAGTCAATAGTAAGCAGCAACCGCGTCGTTACGGTCGCAGTTCCATCGCTTTGGGTGCCAGCCTTGACACAATATCGGGAGCGGCTGAAACTGCATTAGTAGAGCATTTGGTTGCTAGTGATGTGAAGTTCTATGGCTCGTATTCTTGCAGTCACTGCCAAAAACAAAAATCTTTATTTGGTGCTGCTGCTGCAGCTAAATTACCATATATAGAATGTGCTCCAGATGGAGAAAATTCACAACGACAGTTATGCAAGGAAAAGAATATTCAAATGTTCCCAACTTGGGTAATTAAAGGCAAGTATTTTCCAGGAACGCGGGATTTAAAAGAGATTGCCGCAATGACAGGCTATCGAGGTCCGATGGACTTTAAGTATCAGAAATAGATCTGATATTGACTAGGAACTTCCAGTACAATATGGCAGTATTGCGATGTCTTCAAGACTGCATCGATTGGTTAATCTGCAAGATTTTCTACGTTGGAAGTTCCCCGAAAAGTAGCTGCTAGTCCCTACGGTTTTAAACTAAAATCAATATCTTTAAAATTCTACATTATCTATACCTTAGACTTTATCAACCAAACGCAATAACCAAAATGAATTATTTTCTTGATGCGTGTCGATTTCCGATTTTATTACTAGTATTATCATCTTTGTTCTTGGGTTCATTACCAGCACAAGCAGATACTCAGAATATTACTTCAAGTAGATTAGTTAGATCGGATACCTCATTGCCACAGTCGCTGGAAACGAGCATTGCCAAGGACCGATCGCCTGCAAGTAAGAGTTCAGTTACTCAATCTGTAAAGGTAAGTCCTCAACTAGAAAAACAAATTATTGAGGTACTGCGCCGTCATCCTGAGGTCTTGCTAGATGTCCTGCAAAAATACGCGATTGAACAACAACAAAAAGAACAAAAAGCCCAAGCCGAAGCAATTAAACAAATTCGGAAAAATACGAAGGTATTAATCGGTGATTCTCCAGTTACGGGATCTGTCGATCGTCAGATTGTGATGGTAGCATTTTCAGATTTCCAGTGCGAGTTTTGTGCTAAAGCAGATAAAAACATCAAGCAATTTATGGAAAAGCACAAAGATAAAGTTACTCTAGTCTATAAACATTTCCCACTGACCCAAATTCACCCTGAAGCTTTACCTGCGGCTGGTGCTGCTTGGGCTGCAAATAAGCAAGGTAAATTCTGGGAATATCACGACGCTTTATTTGCTAATCAAGCTAAATTGGGCGAGATTTTTTATCTAGAAACTGCCAATAGTTTAAAGTTAGATCTTAAAAAATTTAATGCCGATCGTAAAATTGCCGATAATGCGATCGTTCAAGATTTTCAACTAGGGCGTAGAATTGGTGTTGACGGTACACCCACCTTTATTATGAACGGGGAAGTCCTCACTGGTGCTGCTTCACTAGCGGATTTGGAGAAAGCCTTTGAAAAAATCACTAAGAAATAGTTTGGTTAGTTGAAAGTTGAAAGTTGCGTTGCGCGCTCGCAGCAATTCCAAATTCAAACCTATTCCCATATGTCGTAGATGGCGGGTGTCTTGTCGTTTTTTTATGCGGGGGTTCCCCCCGAATAAAAACGCCGCTTTATGCTAGAAATCCTCGCACCGCACCATTAAATGGCGAAACGAACCCGCCCAACCCCACCAGCAACAATCAATTATTGGTGGAAAATCGGTAAAATATCTTGAATTTGGAATTGCTGGCGCGCACGCCTTTGTTCCCCAACGGTTTAGCGCAACAAGACAGAAAGTGGATAGTTAATTTATTATTGACTTCTCACATATCCCACACATCCCACACTCCCCTCTATGATCGACACCCTAGCCTCAATCCAACCAGCCGTGTGGCGAATTTTGGATGCAAATTTCGATCGAGCACGGGAAGGATTACGGATAATTGAAGAGTGGTGTCGATTTGCACTCAATGACACTGGAATGGCGAATGAGTGCAAGCAGATGCGTCAGGAATTGGGGATGTGGCATACCCCAGAAATTCGCTCGGCACGGGATACTTCCAGCGATGTCGGTACTACGCTGACTCATCCGCGTGAGGAGCAACGCACGGGAATCGAGCAACTGCTCCAAGCCAATCTCTGTCGGATACAGGAAGCTCTAAGAGTACTCGAAGAATATGGCAAACTCCACTCATCGAGCATGAGTAGCGGCTGTAAACAGATGCGATATCGGGTATATAGCCTCGAAAGTAACTTACTTACCTACCATCGTCGCCAAATTCTCGCCAAGGCTAAGTTATATCTAGTCACATCTTCAGCCCCAGACTTGCTGCCACGAGTTGAAGCAGCTTTGCAGGGTGGCTTGACTTTAGTTCAATATCGTGATAAGCAAGGTAACGATGTCGATCGATTGAACATAGCACAGCAAATGTGTCAACTCTGCCATCAATATGGTGCGTTATTTATCCTCAACGATCGAGTCGATCTCGCTCTAGCCGTCAATGCAGATGGGGTGCATTTGGGGCAGCAAGACATCAGTATCGCCCTTGCCAAGCAAATCCTCGGATCGCAACGCATCGTCGGTCGATCGACCACCAACCCAGAGGAGATGGCCCGCGCGATTAAAGAGGGTGCAGACTACATTGGAGTTGGGCCAGTATATGAAACGCCAACCAAACCTGGGAAAACAGCCGCAGGATTGGAATACGTCCAATATGCAGTCAAACACGCGACTGTACCTTGGTTTGCGATCGGTGGGATCGATAGTACTAATATAGATGATGTGATCCAAGCTGGCGCACCCGCGATCGCGATCGTCCGAGCAATTATGGGCGCGGATAACCCCACTCATGCAGTACAATACTGTCTATCAATCTTAAATCGAGTTCCGCAGAATAGAGTTTAGAGGATCGCGAACAATTTATCAATCATAAATTATGATTCAGTCGATCGAATTACAAGTAAATGGCGAAGCTCATACCTGTTTGCCTCAGACAACTTTACCCCATTTGTTAGTACAAATGGGGCTGAATCCGCGACTTTTGGCAGTAGAATATAATGGAGAAATTTTACATCGTCAATTTTGGGAAGAGACAGAAATTAGACCTGACGATCGATTAGAAATTGTCACGATCGTTGGGGGTGGCTAATTATGAACGATAGATCCGACAAAAATGTCCTCGGTACCGAACTTCAGACTTGCTGTACTTCGCCCATGACTGGATTTTTCCGCACTGGAGTCTGTGTCACGGGCACTCAAGATATCGGCACCCATGTAATTTGCGCCCAAATCACCGCCCAATTCCTGACATTTACCAAATCCCAAGGAAACGATCTCAGCACACCCGTTCCCGCCTACAATTTTCCTGGCTTGAATCCAGGCGATAAATGGTGTCTGTGTGCATCCCGCTGGAAAGAAGCTCTCGAAGCTGGAGTTGCGCCGCCTGTAGACTTAGCTGCAACCCATAGCGCAGCACTCAAAATTGTTTCCCTGTCAGATCTCCAACAACATGCTATCTCCTCATGAGCGATAATTTACCGATCCAAGTTGCGATCTCGATCCTGCCATATGATGGTAAATTTTTGATGCAATTGCGAGATAATATTCCCACAATTCTCTATCCAGGTTTATGGGGTTTATTTGGCGGACATGTCGAGGCAGGTGAAACGCCCGAAATTGCCGTTGTGCGCGAGGTAATCGAGGAAATTGGCTGTGAGATTACCTCGCCTGCAAAGTTCGGCTGCTATGGCGATAATCGCGTGATGCGGCATGTTTTTTATGCTCCGCTGACTGTCGAGATCGATAAATTAGTTTTAGGTGAAGGTTGGGATTTTGGGTTGATTACTCCAGCTCAAATTGAAGCTGGGTTTGCCTATTCTGTAATTGCAGGCGAAGAACGTCCATTAGGTGAGGTACATCGACAGATTATGATTGATTTTATCGAATGGTGGGGATAGTTCAATTCTTGGACTAGTACTCGGCGGCGTAAATAACATTACTATTTCGTAAAAGGGGGGAGCGGGGAGAGTGATTAGAACAAGGACTAAATGGTGGCTTTATTTCTGCCGCTCTGGACTAGTCAATCTCTGTAAAATTTCAACTAGTCAAAACATCGGTGGACGATCAAAATTAGGATTTAAAAATTTAGTTTTACTGTCGGTAAAATTAGTTGGTTTGAGATCTGAAGCTGTTAATTTAAGTTCGTATTGAATCGGTCGATCGCTATGAGAAACCAGGACAAATTCATGATAACCGTTCGTACTTGTTTTACCAGACCAGTTATTAGTTTGAGATGAAGTAAGTATTGCTGGTAACTTATAAGTAGGTGGATAAATCGATAGATTTGTCGGCTGGTTTGCGGTAATATCGACACCAATATCTTGACCGCTAGCTAAACTAGCAATGTAGGCTTTTCCCTCGCCTGGTTGAAGCGTGCCTTTAACTATTCCACTCGTACCACCAATGGGGAAAACTATTTCACCGATCGCTTGTTTGGACTTAATTGCTTGGACTCGATCGAACATTGTAGCTAGATAAATTTGTCCGACAGAGGTATTTAAAAACCGATCTAGTCCAATTCCCGATGGTTGTGTTGATAAGTTGGTAATCGATCGATACTTAGCATTTGTCAAATCGATTAAGGCGCGTTCGCCCAAATGTAGCTTATTTACCTGGGATTTCCAACTAGCCGGATCGCCAGAGCTATATTGTCCAATCCCGCGCACAGCATTTCGGCTTAGTTGTCGATCCAATTTATCGCCCAATTCAGTAGAGATCGAATCTACTTGGGGTTTAATTTGAGGATCGGCAAGATTGACGGTTTTAATCTGCGGATTTCGACTGAGAAATACTTGTTTTACTGCATCTCCAAAAACTCGATCGTTTACTCCTTTCGCGGCTAACGAAGCAGGGAAAGTTTGTTCGATCTTGGCTATTGGTGCGCTGTTAGGTATTGCTGGTGTTGGCGTTAGACTGGGTTCGGGATCGATCGATTGAGGGCTACTACTCTCACTGGGTGATGGTTCCGGAGGATTATAACTAATTGGATCTTGGATCGGTTCGGGAGGCTTTATCATCAAACTAGTTACTACCCAGCCTAACCCGATCGCGCTACCAATTGCGGCGATCGCGATCCAAGTTTTTCCCACCACCCCCATCAATGATGATTCTGTCGCTATTTTCGTCGGAGGCGTTGACTCTGAGTGTTGGGGTGTTGCAACTACTGTAGCGATTTGAGATTTTGGTGCGCTCAGAGGTGGCTGTACGGGCGATGAGGATCTGTAAGTTTCTTGAAGAGGTGAATTGTTTAAATTTCCCGATTGCAGAGCTGTGAGGATGTCCTGGGATGATTCAAACCGATCGATCGGACGAAGTTGGAGCATTCGATCGAGAATCATCGCCAAATTGGGGCTGAGACTGATATGGTCGCGCCAGTTCCAGGTAAAATTTTGGGGATCGATTAGATCTGGTGGTTCTTTTCCTGTAAGCAAGACTAAAGTAGTTGCCGCCAGCGCGTACAAATCGCTGTGGGGAAATACCACTCCTCGTTGCATTTGCTCATTGGGTGCATAGCCGATTTTCCCCAATCGCGTGGACATCTCATTGTTTGCGATATTACCCGCCATATATTCTGTCGCCGCATTTACCGCTACCTGTTTGACACCACCAAAATCGATTAAAACTGGTAAGCCATCGCTGTTCCGTTTAATCAGATTGTCAGGAGAAATATCGCGGTGAATGACTCCAATGGTATGGATGTACCCCAGCACTGGTAAAATCTGCGTGAGAAATTCGATAATTTCAAGTTCTGTAAATGTTTTGCCCTGTTGCAATTTCTGGCGCAGGAGTTGCTGATAGTTCGCTCCCGCTACATAGTCTTGGACTAAAAATAGCTGTCCAATCCCATGCTGATTTACCCGAAACATTTCCCGAAACATCGGGATTTGGGGATGTTGAAGTCGATACATGACTCCAGCTTCCCGCTCGAATAATTCTTGGGCTTTGGTGAGAAACGCCGTTCCCTGTACTTGTGGTGCAAATTCTTTGAGTACGCAGGGTTCGTTAAAGCGATTGATATCTTCGCACAGGTAAGTTCGCCCAAATCCACCCTGTCCGATTTGTTTAGTAATTCGATATCGACCGCCAAGTAATACGCCCTGTGTCATCTGATGAGTGACGGGGACAATAATTTGACTTCCACATGCTTGGCAAAAACGATTGCTATCAGCATTTTCGTGTCCGTTAGGGCAGGATATACTCATTCAGTAGTCATTGAATAGTGATACAAGTAATAAGTAATAAGTAAATTCTATGAGACTAGACCTTCAAATAACAGGTCGATTTGGGGTATTAGATCGTTGGTAAGATATATTTGAGTTTGTTGTTGAATTTGTTTGACCGATCGATCGATCGATTCATTGACGACATCTAATAGTCGATCGCAAGAAATCGCATACTTTAATTGGGTTGGTTTTTCGCCATCTTTGCTTCGATCGAAGATACCTGTCGGGCGGACGCAAACTTCACTATAAATCAATTCCTGTTTGGGATTGAATCTCTCGCCCAGACTGACAAAGTAAAAACGATTGATAATCTTCAAGGTCAGTCTTTCTATTTGGATAAAACTATTGACATATTCAGTACTAATAATTCGTCTTGCCTGAGTAAATGGCTGAATTTCAGTCGCCAAATGCTGTTGCAATACTTGGACATTTCGATTAACGGTATCGATAGTAGATTGCTTTTTATTCGCTAATTGTTCCTTGATTTCAGTCTCGATATGATTTAGGGCTGATTCCATAAATAATTCGGCATCTTTTTTGAAATCAAACTGTAAAATACCTGTAGAACTGAACTCTAACTTAGACTTAAACCAATGGACTGGATGACGCGGTGGAAAACCGCGCTCATCTTCCATATTTTCAATATGGGAAGTCATCACTCGTTGTAAAAATGGCATCCGTTCCTGTTCCTTGGCTAACAGAAATTGCCGAAAAGATGTACTCAGTCGATCTTGAATTTTCCCAATATCAATACTAAGTTCTTTATCAAGCATCGCTTGCAATCGATCGATAGTAGCTAGACTTTCGGCACGGAGGGTGCTGAGATTAACTGTTGCTGAATCGACATTAATGACTTTACTACTATCCATTCGATCGTCTTTGATATGGGGTTAGGGCTTAGGGATGCTACCACTGAGTAAATCCTCTAAACCTGCTGCTAGTTATGACCTATTTTAGCGCGATCGACTGCCTAAGTTAGCGAATAGTCGATCGACCAAATCTAAATTTTTATGACCTGGAGAGACTTCTAACCCGCTTGAGAGATCGATTCCATCTGGGTGGATCTGGCTCAAAGCCGTGCAAATATTATCAGGATTCAAACCTCCCGCCAATAACCACGGGATTGGGGGTTTGAACGCCGATAGCTGCTGCCAATCCAGAGTTTGTCCCGTACCGCCTAGTGCATCGGGATGATAGGCATCCAGGAGCAAACAATCGACGACTTGACTATACGCTTGAATTGACTCTAACTCGCTACTACTTCGCACCCGCCAAGCTTTAATAATTTCTGTGTCTGGTAAAGCTGCACGCAATTCCTGGCAAAATTCGACAGATTCACCACCGTGAAGTTGAACGGTATTTAACTCCGTCAATCCCACTACATGAGAGATCGTCGCTACCGAAAAATCGGCAAATACCCCCACTGTATTTACCAAGCTACCTAATTCCGCCACCAGTGGCTGTAGTTGAGCCAGTTTCAAATAACGGGGCGAACTCGGCACGCAAATAAAGCCTAAATCCGTTGCACCTATGTTTGCGATCGCGATCCCCTGTTCGACGATGGTAATTCCACAAATTTTAATCCGCATCAGTTTGCCAATTATCAAGAAATGTATCTAACTGTACCAACATTTGTTAATTCTTAGAACAAATTGTTGGATTGGGGCACTCACTAGCTAATAATTGCTGCATGAGTTTTGAGATAGGAGCTGTGAATCTTTGTTAAATAACTTAATTATTGCCGCTATTCCCCACACCGAACCTTGGGGTTTTGGTACCGCATTGATAATGATCGTCTGTAATTTAGTCGCTGTCGCTATCGGTCGATTTGCGATCGCCAACCCTGGTGGGGGTCCCGATCTACCCGTGGGCAAACCCGATCTATTTCGGAATTTTAACTTACCCGAATTACTGGCTACCTTCAGTTTTGGGCATATTCTCGGAGTGGGATTAGTTCTAGGATTAACGAATGCTGGTGTGATTTAATAGTTGTCAAAATAATTTGATTTAGTCTAGATCTTTGGCGTAAACTGCGGAGTAATCGATCGCTCTTCACCAAAATTGTCATTGAATGTAGATAAAATACTTTAAGCTGTTGTTTAGATCTCTAACTTTTTAGGAGCAAAATATGTTACATTCTAGCTTGTTACTGGCTGCTGCTACACCGATGAGCCAAGCCTGGTCGCCGACAATCGCGATCGTCATGGTTGTTTGCAATGCCCTTGGGGTATTCGCAGCAGCCACTACTTCTAAAGTTAAGGCTGGCCCTACAGTAGGTGGTGCTTTAACTTTGGGTCAAGCAATTGGTGGGACTTGTTTCGGACACATTCTCGGTGCAGGTGCAATCCTTGGTTTGACTAGCATTGGTGTCATCTAGAGATTAGTCTGTAGTAGCTGTAGGGTGGGCAGTGTCTTGATTTGCTGTCTTGAAAAGGTGCTTTACTTGGGGAAACCCGACGAGCGCAAATCGCTGCCCACCAGCTAGATTCTAGATCTTAAAATCATCCGAACAATCGACAACCATTTCCAATATTTCATCAAATTCTTCCCTAATTTTTCATACCCAGACGCTTTGCATCCCGATCCCGCAACACCGTTTTATTTCCTGCTTTATAAAATTGGATCGTGAACGGTGACTAATTTGGTGCCGTCGGGAAATGTTGCTTCAACTTGGACATCGTGAATCATCGAAGGAATACCTTCCATCACATCATCATGGGTGAGTAAAGTTTTACCATAATTCATCAATTCAGCCACAGTTTGCCCATCTCTAGCACCCTCTAGAATTGCCGCAGAGATGTAGGCAATCGCTTCGGGATAGTTGAGTTTCAATCCTCTAGCTTTGCGACGTTCGGCGACTAATGCGGCGGTGAAGATTAGAAGTTTATCTTTTTCTTGGGGAGATAGCTGCATGATGAGAGAATTGAGGACAAAGGAAACTGGAGCATACGCCTCGTCTTAATTATAGGCCAACCGTTGCACCTTCAGGACTATCTAGCCGAATAGTGAATAGTTTGAGGGTTCAACTGATGATAAATATTGCCCTCAGCAATTCCGTAGGGGCTGGTTTATGCTAATTAATCTGGCTGTGCAATTAACCGATAAACAAAACCCGCCCACCCCCACCAGCATTTAACAATAGTTCACAACCATCGCCACAGAAATGCATCTCTCACGATCCAAATTTATGCCAACATGGAGGTTACTGGTGGGGGTGGGCGGGTTTTGTTTTGACGTTTTTATTATTAAGCACAAATTGCTAGCATAAACCAGCCCCTGCGGATCTGTATGTGGAGATTTTACCGGATTTTATGATTAACGTCTGTCTGCCAATTTATGGGATTATCGATAATATATTGTCTGACACAATCTAGTTCTGTTTCGGTTCTAATAATGCGCTCGTAATAATTTCGTTGCCAGACAGGAACGCCCTTCAGTCTGCGAATTTTGTTGATTGTTCTTGCCGAAAATGTTTTAAAACTGCCAATAATTTCTGAGATCGATTTGCTATCCTCTTTGGTATAGCCTTTCCCGTGGAGAATTGATAAATTCAATAGAATAATCCCATGCAGATGATTGGGCATGACTACCGATCGATCTACAATTAGATTAGGATGATATCGTGCTAATTTCTGCCAATGTAATTGAGTAATATTTCCTAATTCATTTAGCACCATTGTTAGATCAACAATATCACCAAATAGTTGTTCTCGTTCGTGAGTGCAAATGGTAATAAAATAAGCCCCCGCCGTCGAATAATCATATCCTTTTAGCCGGATCGAACGCCGATGATGAAGTTCGGGATTATAGTTCATTATCTCAAAACATCTAAATACAATCAAACAAATTATAAATTATTTTATACCTTGCAGGATCTCATTTACACAAATCCGTAGGGGCTGGTTTATGCTAACCAATATCGCCGTGCAATTAACCCATAAACAAAACCCGCCCAACCCCACCAGCATTGAACAACGATTCACAACCATCGCCACAAAAATGCATCTGTGATGATCGACTTGATGCTAACATGGAGGTTATTGGTGGGTTGGGCAGGTTTTGTTTAGACGTTGTGATTATTAACCACAAATTACCAGCATAAACCAGCCCCTACATAGGTGCGAATGGGGATTTTACAATCGATGTCTGTTTGCAATCCGATAAATTCACAATCGTCTTGATACAAATTCGTAGGGGCTGGTTTATGCTAATTAATATCGCTATGCAATCAACCGATGAACAAAACCCGCCCAACCCCACCAGCATTGAACAACGATTCACAACCATCGCCACAAAAATGCATCTGTGACGATCGACTTGATGCCAACATGGCGGTTATTGGTGGTTTGGGCAGGTTTTGTTTAGATGTTGTGATTATCAGGTGATTCCCGATAAAAAAGCTACTCAAATATAGTACTATTTTATTGGTAAGCATATGAAAAGAAAATAGTGTTGTTATCTAGCCCTGAACCTCAGCAGTTAAGTAGTAGCCAAAGAGAAGATCTACGGTTAGCTTCTTCTAAATTAAGTGGTGCAAATCGTCGTTACTTTCAAGCATCTATAGCTATTAAATATTACAAAGGCAATGCTAGGTTGACAGAAAGAATGTTGGGGTGGAGTCGAGAAACTATAGCATTGGGGTGAGCAGAGAAGCGGACTAAAATTACTTGTGTGGGGTCGCAAACAGGGTTTAGTGGGGCGAAAAGATGGGAAGAAAAACAACCATTAGTTGCTGATGCACTAGTAAAATTAGCAGAGTCACATTCTCAACAAGATCCAACATTTACAACAACTATTGCTTATACAAGATTAACAGCAGCAGAAGCTCTAAAACAATTAGCACAACAAGGTTTTGGACTAGAGCAATTACCATCGTTAAGTACGATGACAGAAGTTCTAAATCGAATGGGCTATCGGCTCCGAAAAGTAGTTAAAGCAAAGCCTAAAAAAGCGGAGTCGGTGCGGTCGGGGAACCCGACCATGCAACCGACCCAAGCAAAAATAGCAGAAACTGATGATATATTTAACAATATTATCTCCCACCAGGAACAGCCAAAATCCACTAAAATCAGGCGATTGAGCATCGACTGCAAAGCGAAAGTTAATATCGGAAATCTAAGTAGGGGAGGGAAAACTAGAGGAGATAATCAAGCAGACGATCATGATATGGGCTGCAAAGAAAAGTATACTCCTTGTGGAATAGTTGATGAAGATATGGGAGCTTTACAGATCAGTTTTGGTAGCTCTTATAAAACAAGTGACTTTATTGCAGATACACTGGAAGAATGGTGGAATATCCTTCCACTGGAAGAGCAGAAGACTATTGAACAGATTCAAATTAAGGTTGATAATGGCCCTAAAAGTAGTGGTGTACGAACTCAGTTCTTGAAAAGGATGGTGGGTTTTTCTGATAAAATTGGTAAATCTATTCACCTCATCTATTATCCACCCTATCACAATAAGTACAACCCAATTGAAAGATGCTGGGGAGTTCTAGAAAAACACTGGAATGGGGCGAAATTAACAAGTGCATCAGTTATGCTGGCATGGGCAGCAAGTATGACCTGGAAAGGATTACATCCTATTATTAAATTAAATAGTACGATTTATCAAAAAGGTATTTCACTCAATAAGTCAGCAATGAAAGAGGTGGAAAAAAGATTAGAACGAAACCCACTACTCCCTAAATGGGATGTTCTGATTCGTCCG
>NZ_JANOJV010000138.1:0-16044 GCF_031418915.1 Chamaesiphon sp. VAR_48_metabat_135_sub
ACAATCTCCCATATCATATATATATGATATCACATTTATATAATATTGACGATGGCACAATAGATCGATCGCACTTCCCCCATCGCCACCAAGATCGCGGTTAGAGTTCCCCTCGAAAGGCTCTTTGCAGCAGCGAGTTGAAGAGATTTTCTGATTCTTTTAATGCGTCTTTTTGTTTTTTAAGCTGCATTTCTGTTCTTTTACGTGTAGATACATATTTTTCTTGTAGATCGGTAGGTGGGAGAAATACCTGAAAAGCTTTTAACTCTCTTAAATTCAATGTCTTTTGAGCTACGCCTCTAGCTTGACGATCGGCTTGCTTTCTTATTCCATCAGATTGCATCAAGCCGAGAAGAAATTCAGGATGTATTTTGGAAATATTAGGCTTGATGTGTGCAATATGTCTCTGAAAACAAAATTTACTTGTTGTTCTAACTAATGCCGCATTTCCATAACTGCCTACTGTTGTATAAAGAATATCATTTAGTTCGATCAGACATCGTGAAGTTAGATCTTTCCATGATTGATTGTCAATATATTTACTTACGTTAAAATCAATTTCACCATCTACTATATTACTAACAAATAGAAAAGGAATACCTTCTGTTGACCACGTAGGCGATTGATGAGTTCCATCAGTTATTCGATTGCAAACATCATTTAGTTTCACAATTTTCCAGCCCCTGGGGTTTGTGACTGGATCGCCGAACATATCGAGGAAGATCGATCGACCTAATTCTTCAGTTAATCGGATAGCTTCTTGCCGTTTACGCCGCACTCGATCGGCTTTATCCAAAATCGCTGCAATCCGCTTCTGTTCTTCGAGTGGTGGTAGAGAGATTTCTGTTGAATATAGATCATCTCTATTTAAACCTGGTATTGACGTTGTAATTGTCCAACGTGCTAAATCTGTATTTTTTAAAGCATAAAAAAAATAACGTAAATCAACCTCATTTGCCTGTATAAATTCAGTGTAAAAAGCGGTGTCTATTGCCCATCCACCTGATTCAGCATATGTCACTTTTCCAACCGAACCTTTACGACCAATGATAAGCGTTGGGTAATCTATCAGATTTTTATCATGTGTGCCAACTTGCCCACTAGAACCGAATACAGGAAATTGACCTGTTTCATCCCTGTCTCCTGCTTTTAATGCTTTTCCATAATGGATTTTAACTATTTTTTTTAGAGGTACTAAAGAAGTTTTCATCCTAACAGCCTCTCTAACTTATCTAAATTCGATCGAATCTCATCCTCGATCGAGCTTGATATTTGTAAACTTAGACTGAATAAATGATTCATCGTACAACCTCAAAAACGATCTCTTCATAGAATTGCTCGATCGGCAAACTTAGATCGATACTTTTAAGCTCGACTCGATCGCCCGATCGATAGCTCAAAATCAGCCATTCCCCCGCCTCATTCTTATGATAAATATCGATCGCAATTTCCTCAGAACTGACTAAAACATAATCGATAAGATTAGGATTACGGCGATACTTTTCAAACTTCTTACCTCGATCGTAAGCCTCGGTACTATTAGATAAAACCTCAACAATTAAGCAGGGATAGGTAATGTAGATCGGATTCTGGCGATCTCGATCGTCGCAAGTCACGCTCAAATCGGGATAGGTATAGTTAGTGGTGTTGATAATATTAACCTTTAAATCTGAATTAAAAACACTGCATTTACTACCACGTAAGTGTGCTTTGATTAAACTTCCAATATTTATTTTAATCGCACTATGGTTCTGCGTGCCGCCACTCATCGCATACACGCAACCATCAATTAGCTCGTGTCTTTCTAGTTGCTGTGCTTCCCATGCGAAATACTCTTCAGTCGTAAAGTATCGGTCATTATTTCGTACTGCTATCACAACGATTCTCCATGAAAAAATTTGTTTCTACTGCTGATGGCTATTGTAATCTCAATAGGGAAGATTAGGGATTTAGAGTGAGGGGTAGGGGTTTCATCCCAGCATTGCCTCTAGCTCATCGAGATCCGATCGAATCCCATCATTCAACATAAAATCTCATATCCTGCCAAAAACATAAACAAATCGCTCACCGATGGACGACCTAAATACATCCCTGGAGCCGCTTTGATTTGGGCGAGAGTTTCATAGAGATCGGTCATTATCAACCTCCTAAAGATTCCAATGCTGTGTATAGATTGAGTTCGCTAGACTTCGTTTTTGATGGGCTTACCCCCCCAACCCCCCCTTGGAAAGGGGAGGCTTTTCTTGTCCCCTCCCCTTTCCAAGGGGAGGGCTAGGGTGGGGTAAAATCTTCGCAGCACATCAAACAGACTAGTCACTAAAGCATTCCCTCTAGCTCATCGAGATCCGATCGAATTTCATCCTCAATCGCCTTCAACTTTCCTAAAATCACCATTGGCGACTCATACACCACTTCAGCATATTCCACCTCCTTATATCGATTAATCGAGAGATCGTAACCATTTTCGACGATCGATTCCTTGGTTACAAAAAACGCCTTCTCACTCCGATCCACATCCTTCAACAGATCTCGATGCTGCCATCGCTGCACCAGATCCGGAATATCATTCGCTGCTACAGGTTGCCGCTTATCATCCAACGATAAACCATCCGCCTGCATATCATAAAACCACACCGCATCGGTACCCCCCGCCCCCGTCTTGGTAAACATCAAGATCGCCGTCGAAACTCCTGCGTAGGGCTTGAACACTCCCGACGGCATCGAAATCACTCCATCGAGCTTATGCTCCTCCACCAGGATTTCCCGCAGCTTCCGGTGAGCATTTGACGAACCAAACATCATCCCATCCGGCACGATAATCGCCGCGCGTCCGCCCTTCTTGAGCAACCGCAAGAACAACGCCCCAAACAGTAACTCTGTCTTGGCGGTATCGATCACCTTAGTTAGATTCGTGGCAATCCCCTCTTTATCCACCGAACCCTTAAACGGCGGATTCGCCAAAATCAGCGTAAATTCCTCATTCACCCCCGCATGATCTTCCGAGAGCGAATCCCGCGCCTCAATTTTTGGATCTTCAATCCCGTGCAGCATCATATTCATACTGCCAATCCGCAACATCGTCGGGTCAAAATCAAACCCGTGAAACATTTCACTATCAAAATGCGCCCGATTGCCCTGCCCGTTTAAGACTAGATTCCCCTCACTATCTTGCTGCTGTTTCAGGTATTCCGCCACCGCCACCAAAAACCCCCCAGTCCCACAAGCCGGATCGCAAACTACCTCTCGCGCCGTGGGAGCCATCAACTCCACCATCATCTTGATAATGTGCCGAGGCGTGCGAAACTGCCCATTCCGTCCCGCTTCCGTCAGCTTTGAGAGCATATATTCATACAGATCCCCCTTGGTATCCCGATCTTCCATCGGTATCCCCTCGATCTGCTCCACCACATTCGCCAACAGCGAAGCATTGGCAATCAGGAATGTGGCATCCTTCATGTGAACCGCATAGGCACCGCCCGCCGTCCCCATCTCCTTAATAAACGGGAACGCTTTATCTCGCACGATCTTGAGCATTTGCTCGGCGTTCTGATTCTTGAACTGCGACCACCGCAAATCCTGTTGCTCTGGTGAAAAAGTCGGATCTTTAACCTTTCCGCCAAATCGTTTCACTGCCTTTTCTTTGGTTAGCTCCAGATCGTCGAGCCGTTTGATAAACAACAAATAAGAAATCTGCTCGATTACCGAAAGTGAGTTACTTACGCCGTTACTCCAGAACGTCGTCCATAACTTATCCACCTTCGATTTCAATTCACCCGTAATCATGCCTAGCGATGCCTAATTGTGTCCCTCTTCTATTATCTACCGCGTACCGACAAGTCCGCTAGACTTCGTTTGAGATTGGTTTACCCCCCCAACCCCCTTATAAAGGGGGGAGGCTCTAGCTCCCTCCCCGCATCCTCGGTGAGGGCTGGGGCGATGCACTGAGCGACAGCCGAAGTGTGGGGTAACACAGACGACGATCGTGCATACACCGTAGAGTCTATTATGGGAGATTAGCCTGTACAAAAAAATCTCGATCGGCAACAGCGGCACATTGATTCTCAGCGGCATCCTCCACGATCGAACAGTCCAAAGTTTTGGATTTTTGGCTAAACAGAAAATTCTCCCGATAATCGACAGGACAGTCAATTATCGCTGGAACAGATTGAGACAAAGCCTCTTGAAGCGTGGGAATCAGATCCGCACTCTCAGAAATCCGGTATCCCTTCAATCCCATACTCTCAGCTAACTTCACAAAGTCGGGATTGCCAAATTTAACGAACGAAGACACCCCAAAATGCTGCATTTGCTTCCATTCAATTAGCCCATAGCCCCCATCGTTAAAAATCAGCGTCACAAAGGGAGTATTCAGGCGCAGCGCAGTTTCCAGCTCCTGCATATTCATCATAAAACCCCCATCTCCGGTAGCGGCAATCACCTGGCGATCGGGATAAACTAATTTAGCCGCGATCGCGCCGGGAATCGCAATTCCCATCGCTGCAAAACCGTTGGAAATTAGACAGGTATTAGGTTTGGCACAGTGGTAGTGACGGGCGATCCACATTTTATGGGCACCCACATCGGAAATCAGGATATCGTCATCGCCTAAAACCTGCCGCAGATCGTAGATGAGTTTTTGGGGGCGAATTGGAAAGCCTTTATCCTGAGCATACTGCTCGTAATCTGCCCGAATCTCCTCACGGAGCGAAAGGGCGTAGGGTGCGGCTTTAGATTTAGCATCTGACAACTTTTGACACCGTTGGAGAATCTCCTGGAGCGAGTCAGCAATGTCGCCCACCACCTCAACTTTGGGAATATAACTACTATCGATTTCTGCTGATACTTCGGCAATGTGGACGATCGGAATTTCGCCGGTGGAATTCCATTTTTTGGGTGAATATTCAATCAGATCGTAGCCTACGGCAATTACCAAGTCGGTGCGATCGAATCCACAACTAATATAGTCCCGCTGTTGCAGGCCCACCGCCCATAGAGCTGAGGGATGGGTGTAGGGGATGACCCCCTTGCCCATGAAGGTATTGACCACGGGTAAATTCAGTTTGGTGGCTAACTCCGTGAGGGCAAGGCTGGCATGGGAGCGGATGGCACCGTTCCCTACTAGTACGAGCGGGTTCTGGGCTTGGGCAATAGCGGCGGCGGCGCGATCGAGACTGGCAAAGGCAGCATAGACCCGACTCGCTCCATTTTTATGCAAGGGTTTCACGGTTGCTGGCATCGCCGCGACATTTTCTGGCACATCGATATGGACGGCTCCAGGCTTTTCGGACTGGGCAACGTGGAAAGCTTTGCGGACAATTTCGGCGGTACTATTGGGCTGAACGATTTGCTTGCTCCACTTGGTAATCGGTGCAAACATCGCTACCAAGTCGAGATACTGATGGGATAAAATGTGCATTCGATCGGTACTCACCTGTCCGGTAATCGCGATCAGCGGTGCCCCGTCCAAATTGGCATCGGCGACCCCCGTCATCAGATTGGTTGCCCCTGGCCCCAATGTAGACAGACAAACTCCCGCCTGTCCGGTCAGCCGCCCATATACGTCTGCCATAAAAGCGGCTCCTTGCTCGTGCCGACAGGTCACAAATTGAATCGTAGAACCCTTGAGTGCTTCGAGGATGTGCAGATTTTCTTCGCCTGGAAGTCCGAAAATATACTTCACGCCTTCGTTTTCCAGACATTGCACCAATAATTCTGCCGTATTCATAGGCTCATTTAATCCAGATAGTTTTGATGTTGACAAATTCTAGAATGCCGAGTCGTCCGAGTTCCCGACCGTAACCCGATCGCTTAATCCCCCCAAAGGGCAGGCGCGGATCGGATTTGACCATGCCATTAATAAACACCGAACCCGACTCTAATTCACGAATCAAGCGGTCTTGTTCTGCTAAATCCTGCGTCCAGGCACTCGCACCCAAACCAAAGGGACTGTCATTCGCTAGCGCGATCGCGGCATCGAGATCGGGTACTGTAAATAGCAACGCCACGGGGCCAAAAAATTCATCGCGGTAGGTGGCACAAGTCGGGGGAATATTCTTGAGAATGGTAGGTTCGTAAAAAAAGCCTGGTAATCCAGACCAAAGTTTCCCGCCAATTAGACATTCCGCCCCACCTGAGATCGAATCTTGCACCTGTCGATCGATCTGCTCCAAACCCGCCAGGGTCGCCAAGGGGCCAACATCAGTCGCAGTCTGTAATGGGTCGCCGATCTGAAGTTTGCTAAATGCCTCCACAAACTTGGCAGTAAAAGCATCGGCGATCTCATCTAGCACGATAAACCGTTTCGCAGCAATACAGGATTGCCCATTATTGAGTAGCCGCGCCTTCACCCCAACAGCTACCGCCTCATCCAGATCCGCACTCGCCGTCACGATCGACGGATCGCTACCGCCCAGTTCTAACACAGTTTTTTTGAGAACGCTCCCCGCTGCTTGGGCTAAACTGGCTCCAGCGGGTTCGCTGCCCGTGAGGGTGGCAGCTTTGACTTGGGGCGATCTGATGACCAACTCGACTCGATCTGCGGAAATTAACAGGGTTTGAAATACGCCTGGGGGAAACCCCGCTTGGAGAAAAATCTCTGCGATCGCGATCGCGCATTGGGGCACATTAGAAGCGTGTTTGAGCAGAGCCACATTCCCCGCCATCAGTGTGGGCGTAGCAAACCGAAACACCTGCCAAAAGGGGAAATTCCACGGCATCACGGCTAAAATTGGGCCGAGGGGGTGGTACTCGATCCGCGATTGACTGGCATCGGTGGCAATTATTTCGGGGGCTAAAAACTCCGCCCCATGCTCGGCATAATAGTCACAAACCCAAGCACACTTTTGGATTTCAGCGATCGCCTGTGCGATCGGTTTGCCCATCTCCAGGGTCATCAGTTTCGCCCACTCTAAGGACTGTCGATCGTCCCGTAGGAGGTTTGCCGCCTGATAGAGCCATTGACTCCGCTGCTCCCAGGATGTACGCCGATATTCCTGAAACACCCGCTCTGATTCGATAATTTTGGCTCTCAGGACATCATCAGCGAGAGTTGGAAAAATTTTCAGTTGTTGACCCGTGGTTGGATTGATACTGACAATACTCATTGGTTCGAGTTACCGATTAGCAGCAACATGGTTTTTCCTCCCTCGATCGTGACAAATTTTGGGACTGCAACATCCAAACTCATCACAAACATGATGAAAATTTACATTGATGCTGCATCTGTTTCAGATAATTGATAACTGGCTACTCAGTTAGTTATTCAGCCAGTACTCCAACTAATAAATTCCAGGAATCAACTTCTTCACAGCAGTAGAGTAGTTAGCATAATCTGAAAACTTTTCTGTCAGCCAAACTTCTTCCTTCCTTGACTTAGCATCAAAAAATACAAACAAAACGATCGCACCTAGCAAATGTACAAAACTCATCTGCCAGCTTGCATAGGCTAAAGCAAGGTAAATTACCCCACTATATAAAGGATGCCTGACCAGTCCATAAACACCTGTTTTTACTAACTGTCCGTCATCTCTAGGATGGGGTAATGGCGTGAGATTTTGACCCAGATCGAAGAGCGATCGACCTAAGAAAACTATTGCTAGAATGCTGAAGATCGCTGCCAAAGTCCAACTAAAATACTGCCCAGCAGATGAATCTAAATCGATCGAACTAGGTCTATTTGGTGGGAGCAGCGCAAAAATAAGTAGTAAAATGCCCTGAGCAATTACCCAGTATTCACCACGATCGCCTCGCCACCAGTTACCAGTGATGCCCCAATCTGATAATAGTTTCATAGGTTATTTATCATCATTCTAGCCGATTACCTCCGGTAGGCTACGCCTTTGTAACCTGTTATGGTGATTTAGAGCTAACTAGAGCAGGTTATTACAAGGCAGACCAAAAGCCACCTATAGCAGTACCTCCACCACCTCAAGATTGGGTCAAAACAAACCCTAACCAAACAGGGATCGAGCAATTCATGAATTGCCCCTACGAAAGGAGGATTTGCTAGGCAACTCACCCGACTAACTGCCTGCTGCTGACACCATCAGTCGTGCGTCCGCTCATTTCACTGGGATACACCCGATAGATGGCAACTACTTCGGCTCGTCCCCAAGAATCGATCCAAGTCCGATTGAGAGCGGGTGAAAGTGTGGGATTAATCTCTTTGATGAGTTGCCAAATCCGTGAGATCTCTGGCTGTTCGCTTAAACGTTTAGCTTGTCCGCTGACAATTACGCTGCGCCAATGCAAGGGATCGTTAACAATTTCTTCGACTTGGAGACAGACTTCTGGACTAGCATCGATGTCATGTGTCTTCATTCCTTCAGTGGTGAACATATAAATTTCTTCACCTTCAAGGTAGTAGTGCATGGGCATCACATAGGGTTTCCTTTCATGGATAAAACCAAGATGTCCATAGCCTACTTTGCGTAATAGCTCGTAGATTTCTTGGGAACTCATTTCGTCGATATCTAGCATAATTATGCTCCTAATGATTTGAAAGTATCGTGTTCTATCGTCAGTAAATCGGGTTGACAATGCCTGTCGATTTTGATTGTGATGCCTTCGGCGAATTCACCTTCGAGATCTACCACAAAGCCTTTACTTGCCACCGCCGCTTCCTGAGCACCTGAAAATGGCCCAAAATAGTATGTGCATTTGGGCTGCGCGGTAAAAATCTCAACCCACCAAGCTTGGCGGCAAGCATTTAGAGCATGAGTCCAAAGATTTAAGATCTTTGTTAATAGTTGGTGATTTAGAGTTAGATGAGCGATGAAAGAGCGTAAGGGAAGGCTATTTTTCAGATTTAAAGTTGGGTAGAGCGAGATTGAAGGCTCAGTCATCAACGTCATGGCGTTTGTTCCTCTAGTGTAAGTTTGCGTGCAAATATTTTGGATTAAAACCATTGCCCATCAAAGCGATCGACTCCTCAGCTTTTGGATCGATTGAAATCTCTCCACTCTGCAACCAAGTGGCTAATAGTGGAGGTATTTCTACTCGATCGAGATATTCATGCAATTTTTGACCGTCGAGAATTTCCCGTTCTAATAGTACTTGCGCTACCTCTTTTAGTAATGGCTGATTGTACGCCAGAATTGCGCCAGCGATATGGTGGGCATTGTCAATCAGGTGTTTGACCTCTCGATCGATCTCAGACTCGACTTCTGGACTGAGCGGACGACGGGGATTGCCCCAGCCGCCGAGAAATTGACTGGCCGACCTGTCGAAGGCCATCGGCCCCAGTTGTTTGCTCATCCCATAAATCGTCACATACCGATCTGCTAAATCGGTGGCTTTTTGGATATCGTCGCTAGCTCCAGTCGAGACTTTGCCCATAATCAATTCTTCCGCCGATCTCCCGCCCAACAGCATGGCAATCTGACCGCGCAATTCATCTTCCAACATCAAAAAGCGATCTTCCTGGGGGAGTTGCAGGGTATAGCCCAGCGCAGCTACCCCACGGGGGACAATTGAGATCTTTTCGATCGATCCAGATCCTGGCATTAAGCAGCCGACGATCGCATGACCGACTTCATGATAGGCTACCGTCTCTTTTTCGATCTCATTCAGAACGCGAGATTTCTTCTCTAATCCGGTGAGTATCCGCTCGATTGCCTCTTCAAAGTCAGACATGGTAACGGCGACTCGATCGTGACGAGCCGCCAATAGAGCGGCTTCATTGACCAAATTCGCCAGATCTGCACCCGCGAATCCCGGCGTGCGGGCGGCTAATTTGAGCAAATCCACATCATCCGCCATTTTCACGTTACGGGCATGGACGACCAAAATTGCCTGCCGACCGAGTTTGTCTGGTCGATCGACTACAATTTGCCGATCGAACCGTCCAGGGCGCAGCAAGGCTGGATCGAGGACTTCGGGGCGGTTGGTTGCTGAGAGCAAAATTACGCCCGTGTTGGCGGCAAATCCATCCATTTCCGATAACAGTTGATTCAATGTCTGTTCCCGCTCGTCGTTGCCGCCAATGGGGGAATTGGCACTAGATCGGGATTTGCCCAATGCATCCAATTCATCGATAAATACGATACAGGGAGCCTGTTGTTTAGCTTGCTCGAATAGTCCCCGCACTCTGGCTGCGCCGACTCCGACAAACATTTCGATAAATTCCGAGCCAGAAATACTAAAGAACGGCACCCCCGCTTCGCCCGCGATCGCTTTTGCTAACAGGGTTTTACCCGTCCCTGGTGGCCCCACTAACAACACACCCTTGGGAATTTTGGCTCCTAATTTGACGTATTTATCGGCATGTTTGAGGAAATCAACAATTTCTTGCAGTTCGGCTTTGGCTTCATCGACTCCAGCCACATCATCGAAAGTTACGCCAGTATCACCTGCGGTATAGGTTTTAGCTCGACTATTTCCCATACCTAATATCCCCATCCCACCCTGCGCGGATCGATCTCCCACTCTCGACCAGAAGGCGATTAAAAGCAGGGGGAATAGTACCCAACTCAAAATCGACCAGACCCCACTCAGGGGATTGGGCGCGGGTACCGAATACTCGACCTGATGAGCGCGGAGGATTTTAGCTAGTTCGGGATCTTCGGCTAGTCGTCTGGTGACAAAAATATTTTTGGCTTCAGTACTCTTTGATTTAGCGACAGGCGCGGATTTTAACTCATACTGAATTTCTCGATCGTCGATCGTCGCCTTAACTACTTGTCCCGATTCTACTTGCTGGATAAATTCGCTATAGGACTTCCGAGGATAGCTTTGACTCGACCATGCTAGCAAGATTAGCAGCCAAATTAGGAAGATGAAATTAGTAGGAATTGGAAAGTTTGAGGGGTTAGCTGTACGCTTATTGTCGATCGGCATAAGAACAACCTTCCTTGGCTACAGTAGGAGCTAACTTCTACTGTATGATTCAAATCCAAGGAACTTGTGAGGAAATCAAATTGAATTATCAGAGCGAATAATTTTGACCATCAACCACACGCCCAGAATACTCGCCGCACCAAATAAAATATTACGCAGCATTTTGTCAGGAACATTAAAGACGATCTTCACAAGTTCCTCATGTCGATCGACTAATCTTAGACTATCAAAGGTTTTGAAGGTAGCCTGGTAAGAAAGATGAAAAATAACGTTGCTTTGGATAACAAGCTTTGGATAACTATAATTATTGCGCTACTAATGACTTTTCTAATAATGTCTCAGACGTACTATAGCTAGCAATCTTGATTTACTGAGTTGGGTTAGCTCAACTCAGGATCGATCTAGTACTGAGCGGCTGAAATAAAGCCACCATTTAGGGCTTGTAAAGAAATAACTTCATGTTTTGAGACTCAAAACTTTTCCTTGTGGGAAAACTACCGCTCGAAACCATGAGCTTATTTTCTTACAGCCCCTTAGTCCTTGTTCTAATCACTCTCCCCGCTCCCCGCTCCCCGCTTTTACGAAATAGTAATGTTATTTACGCCACCGAGTACTAGTTCCACCATCGATCTATTTACTCGATGATAATCAGTCATCCAGCGATAAGCAACGAGATTTAACACGATACCGATCCCAACTAAAATCGTCATCAATCCAATTTGACACAACACGATCGATGTAACCAGTTTTAGCAAGCACCATTTACTGAGACAACTCACTATGAAATATAAAAGATTCTGGGTTTTAGTGTTAGTTAGTCTCGCTTTAAATACTACTAAGATACTGGCTCAAACACTACCCATATCATCACAACTGATTCCTTTCAATTCTAGTCAGGGCGAACAACTCTTACTAGATAGTCAAGCCAGACAAGATTATTTTCTATTGAGCAATCAATTTGTCACCCAAATCAATCAGGCTTATTGTGGGGTAGCCAGTAGTGTGATGGTATTAAATGCTTTGGGATTATCTGCTCCAGAATCTCTTCAATATAAACCTTTTCACGTATTTACTCAGGAAAATTTTTTCGATCGGGCGGAAACTAAGAAAGTGATGTCTGCCGATCTGGTTTCGCGAAAGGGGATAACATTAGCACAGTTAGGAGATTTATTAATCAGTCACGGAGCAAAAGTTACAGTTTACTATGGCTCCGAAATCGATCTAGATCGATTTCGATCGCTCCTATTACAAAATCTATCAAAACGGGATAATTTTGCGATCGTTAATTACTTGCGCAAAACCATCGGACAAGAACGTGGCGGTCATATTTCACCCATTGCTGCTTACAGTCAACGTACCGATCGCTTTCTAATTTTAGATGTTTCTCGCTATAAATATCCTCCAGTATGGGTCAAAGCGATAGATTTATGGCAGGCGATTAAAACAATGGATGCTGATTCTGGTAAAACACGGGGCTTTGTCCTGGTCACAAAATAAATATTCTACTTTCCGGCAGAACACATGATTTGTTGATTTCACTTAATTTTCTTGAATTAAAGTCCGATTAAGTTCGATCTATTTAAACTGCGATCATGTTTCATCCAGCGATAAGCAACGAGATTTAGCAGAATACCGATCGTCACCAAAATTGTCATCAAGGCAATTTGATACCAGGCGATCGGTGTAACTGAAAAATCGGCGATGAGGTGAGCAAGATTGAGGAATGAATAGATAACAGTCAGCCAAAAATGACCGATTCGATAGCTTTTACTATCCGTAAAAGTAGACATAAAGATCGCGCATAGCGGCGGCACAAAAAACAGCAGCATCAGCCATAGAATCCAAGAAATATCCTGAGGATCGTGGGAATGAGCGATACTTTGTCCATGAAATAGCGGCATCAATCCCAAGTCGGTATGAAATAGTAATGCCAGTAGAAAAGCTGTCCACAGAGCAGTAATTTGGTTAGGATAGACTGTCATCGTTTATTCCTCAGATTATTCGCGTTTTTCCAGGACGATCGTTAGATGAGCCACCATTGCGCCAATCGCACCAACAGCAGCCATCACGGGGAATAAAGCCGCGCTGAGAACACCACCAACTACGCCCACGGTTAGTGGAATTTCAATTAATACTCGCCCTTCTTCATTTTTAAGAATAATTCGCCGAATGTTACCTTGGTGAATAAGTTCTTTAATTTTGACGACGAGATCGTCACCATGAATAGTAAATTCTTCGACCCCAATCTTTTCTTCTAGTTGCAATTCAGGCTCTGTAGTTACTAATTCAGCATGAACTTGTTTGCTGTCTCGCGCAGAATCAACAGGTGCATTCATAATATTCTCTCCATTGCTGGTTGTATCTATTAGATTAGATGATAATATTGAGGAACTTGTGAGCAAATCTCTATTTGTTAACTTTAAAATCTGCGAATAGGCTAGCTGAAATTCCGCTCTAAATCCTCACAAGTTTCTCAGCATTTACCACTAATCTGATAGTTGAATCACCGATCGGCGGTAGAAACATCGCAGGTACACATATGAACACCCCAACCCTAGCCGCCCCCGTAGCGGCTACACCAGAGATCTTGGATGTCCAGCAAACTGACTGCTGTATCGTCGGTGGTGGCCCTGCTGGAGCTGTATTAGCCCTACTTTTAGCCCGACAGGGGATTAAAGTGATCTTGCTCGAAGTTCATCGTGATTTAGACCGCGATTTTCGGGGTGATACGATTCATCCTTCGACGATGGAAATTATGGCAGAATTGGGTTTAGCCGATCGATTGTTAGCTCTGCCCCACACCAAGATTTCGGAGCTGAATATTCAACCGCCCAGCGGGGCAACATTCCATGCTGATTTTCGCGGATTAAAGACCCACTATCCGTTTATTACGGTGATGCCCCAGGTGAAGTTTCTGGAGTTTATCGTTGCTGAAGCTGAACAGTATCCAAACTTCCAAGCGATCATGGGCGCGAATGTCCAAGAGCTAGTGACTGAGGGCGATACGATTTGCGGTGTCCGCTATCGCGGGCATGGCGGTTGGCACGAAATCCGCGCATTGCTGACAGTAGGCGCGGATGGGCGACACTCCAAAGTGCGAGAACTAATCGGGGAAGTATCGGCTGGAAATACACCCCCGCTGGATGTCTTGTGGTTCCGACTTCCCCGCCATCAGAGCGAACCAGCCGGATTGAGTGGACGGATTGGCAAAGGTGCAATGATGGCATTGCTCGATCGAGGTGAACTATGGCAAATTGCTTATATTTTCCCCAAGGATGGTTATCAACAGATTCGCCATGCGGGATTAGCAGCACTGCGGGAGTCAATTGTAGCAACAGCTCCAGAGTTTGCCGATCGAGTCGAACTACTCCAAGATTGGTCGCAAATCGCCTTTCTCTCGGTCGAAGCAGGACGAGTCGATCGATGGTATCGATCTGGCTTATTATTAATTGGTGATGCTGCCCATCCGATGTCTCCTGTTGCTGGAGTGGGCATTAATTACGCGATTCAAGATGCAGTTGTCGCGGCAAATCTGCTCAGTCAGCCGCTTAAATCAGGTGTCGTTAAAGTTGCAAACTTAGCAAAAGTTCAACGTCAGCGCGAACTACCTACACGGATTATTCAAGGCTTTCAATCGATCGCTCAAAACCGGATCGTTGCCCAAGCTTTAGCTACCACCGACACAGAGTTTAAATTACCTTGGTTAATGCGTTTACCTTGGTTCCGTTATCTCCCACCACGTTTAATCGGCTTGGGGGTATTTCCGGTTCACGTTCGGTGTTAATTGCTAAATCGATCTAGTTTAAGGCGATCGATAGTCAATTCGAGCACCAGCAATTTAAGAGCCTGGTGGAATAATTCATAAATTACTTCACCAGGTTCTTAATGATATATCCAAGACACTTTGTTATCGAGGGCTGAGATGTAATCGATTGCCAATGCCAGGATTTATCGCCGAGGCTAAATCTTTATTAGGCATTTTTTCTAGAAAAGACTGTAACTCTGCGCTGGTAAAATGATAATTATATCCCTCGGCAATCTCGACAATAGTATCAAGATTGGTAGCTATTTGAATTATTCTTTGCAAGGAATTGTCTTCCTTTACTGTTGTAAAGAAATTAAAAATATTTTGCATAGCCATAAAACTATTCCTCCTTTTCGATCTCTAGCTGGATTTCCTATTTTTCAGCCCAAGGCGATGATAAATCGAGTTCTAGCTTAGTGCTTTCTGGCTCTGGAATTCGATTTTCCCCGCGAGTGGCTGCTGCTGATGTAAAGGCTGTGCCTGACGGTAAGCTAACGTCAACGATCGAGGGATTTACAATCTCTTTAGTAACTCGCCAAGAAGAGTGCATACCCACCTTGCCAGCTTTCTCAAATTTCCAACATCCTCGCACAAAGAAATTGCGATCTGGGGCGCAATGTGGTTTCATGCCAATTAGCTGTTCTACTTCCTCACTAGAAACAATCCAGCCTTGAGCCTCAGCTTGTTCTAAAATCGACATGTACCACAGCGGATTCGATGGATTTTGATGTTTGTCGATCGATGTTTCTAGTTTCTCCAATCGATTAGAAATATTTGCCAATAACTCTTCTAGGTGGTTGCTAAGTTGTGGTGATGTTGATGGTGCGCTTGCTAGATCGGGCTGTCGCTGCTTGGCGATTTCAACTGCTGGATCGATCGAACCATTAGCATGGTTATTGTTTTGTCCCGACGATGTTGGAGGTGGATTTTGTTGCAGTAAATGATTCAGTTGAGCTGTCCAATAGTGCAGGAATTTGGCAGCGGGTAAATTCCCTTCCTGATTAAGTTGCTCGGTAACTTGCTCCATCACGCTGACAAGTTCGGCATCGATTAGCTGTTCATGTTGCTGAAGCAACAACCACTCCTCTCCTTTAGCACATTGCAACAAGGCTTCGATGAGATGTAAATATGTATTGAGATGAAGTGTATCCATGTGCGCCTTCCTTGGCAATCTCATTATCTTCACTGTAAATAAACAAGTTGAGGAACTTGTGAAGATAATAGAAAACTCAACATAAATCTTAATTCACTCGCATCGAACTATCTCGATCGAAAATAGAGATCGAACTTCAAGTTTTGGACTCAGACTCAATCTCAAACCTTTTTCCAGAATTCTACAAAAAATTCAACACGTTGGCGGAGCCTCTCAGAATGAGAATCGAGCGGCTCAACTTCATGTTCTA
>NZ_JANOJV010000139.1:0-5385 GCF_031418915.1 Chamaesiphon sp. VAR_48_metabat_135_sub
CCCACACCCCACACCCCTACTCGCCCACACCCCCTCGCCCCCTTCCCTTATGTCTACAGTGCAACGTAAAGCCGAACATATTCGGATCTGTTTAGAGTCAGATGTCCAGTTTCAGAGTCAGAGTAGTGGATTCGACAGGTACCAGTTTAGCCACAGTTGTCTGCCAGAATTAGACTACCAGACGATCGATCTTACTACCAATTTGCTCGGTAAGCAGCTTGGGGCACCAATTTTGATTTCCTCGATGACTGGAGGTACCGCCCAAGCCAGAGAGATTAATTACCGCTTGGCGGAAGTGGCGCAGGAGTATAAATTGGCGATGGGTGTGGGTTCCCAGCGTGTCGCCATCGAAAAACCAGATGTGGCGGATACGTTCCAAGTTCGCAAAATTGCCCCAGATATATTATTACTGGCAAATCTTGGTGCCGTGCAACTTAATTATCGTTATGGCATCGAAGAATGTTTACGAGCGGTAGAATTGCTAGAGGCAGATGCCCTGATTTTGCATCTCAATCCCCTTCAGGAGTGCATCCAACCCCACGGCGATACCAATTTCAGGGGATTACTCGATCGCATCGCTACTGTCTGTCAGCAGCTCCCTGTGCCCGTAATTGTCAAAGAGGTGGGTAATGGGATTTCGGCAAATATGGCGAAACAATTAATCGCTGCGGGAGTCAGTGGGATCGATGTCGCAGGTGCGGGCGGTACTTCGTGGGCGAAGGTGGAGAGCGAACGCGCTCAAACCGCCCTGCAACGAAGACTCGGCGAGACTTTCGCCGATTGGGGAATGCCGACAACCGAATGTATTACTACGATTCGCCAGATCGCCCCGACTTTACCATTGATTGCTTCTGGCGGAGTGCGTAATGGCTTGGATATTGCTAAATCGATCGCGTTAGGCGCGGATGTTGCTGGTTTGGCATTACCATTTCTTCAGGCTGCGGATAGCTCGAAAACAGCGGTACGGGAATTAGTCCAAATTTTAATGGCAGAAATCCAGACAGTGCTATTTTGTACTGGAAATGCTGATTTGTCTGCCTTACAACAATCTGATTGTCTCGCTCGTCGCTAAACTCGCAGCTTGAACCAGAGGCAAAACCCCTAGTAATGAGCGGCAGAAATAAAGCCACCATTTAGTCCTTTTTCCAATCACTCCCCCCTTTGCGCAAAATAGTACTGTTATTTATGCCACCGAGGACTAGTTTTTTCCCCTAATGAAAGAAATTAGATCGCTACAAAGATTGTGGTAACAAGAGCGCGATGTGGGCATAGTAAGTATGATTATCCTTAATATTTTCAATTGCTTTTTAAAAACCGTACCGATCTCGTTATAGAATTTTCACACTCGATCGATAATCTAGTAAAAATTTAGCTGTAGAGAGAATTTTGGCGTTGCCTCTGGCGAATGAGAATCCAAAGCACGATCTCCTCACACTACTCCCACACCCCACACCCCCACACCCCGATAGTATGCGTCAATTTCTCAAGCAAGCTCTGGCTAGTACAGTAGGTAGTCTACTCAGCTTGACTTTATTCTCGGCAATTTCACTCACTTTATTTACAGCAGTTATCGGCGCAATCATTCACAGTGCGACTACTAGTAACGAGCTAATTTCAGTTCCTGAAAAATCAATTTTGACGATCGACTTATCTCAATCGATCGTCGATCTCGATCCTGGCAAAACTTTGCAAGAAGCGATTTCTGGCGACGTTACCCATGTCACTGAATTAAAATCTGTGCTTAATGCGATCGATGCTGCTAGCAAAGATAAACGGATTCTGGCAATTTATTTAGATGGAAGTAGTGGCAAACAAGTTAATAGTACTGGGTTTGCCACACTAAAAGAAGTCCGTACTGCGCTGGAGCGATTTCGGGCAACTGGCAAAAAAATTATTGCCTACAATATTGATATGGATAAACGTGATTATTATCTATCATCAGTTGCCAATGAAATATTTATCAATCCGATGGGTTCTGTAGATATTAATGGCTTTCGATCGGAAACAATGTTCTTTAAAAATGCCTTTGATAAATACGGCGTTGGAGTCGAGGTTGTCCGCGTCGGTAAATACAAATCTTTTGGCGAAACTTGGTCGCTCGATAAATTCAGCCCTGCCGCCAGACAGGAGACTCAACAGTTATTAAATAACCTGTGGGGTGAATTCAAAACATCGGTTGGCACCAGCCGTCAATTAACACCTGAATCAATCCAAAAAATTGCTGACGATCGAGGGATGTTGACAGCCGCACAATCGATTAAAAGTAAATTAGTCGATCGAACTGCTTATTCGGACGAAATATTAGCAAAACTCAAAAAAATGAGTGGTGCTGATGAGGAAGATAAAATTTCTTTTCGCAAAATTAGCATCGATGATTATGCCGAAGTAGCTAACAAAGTCGAGAAAACTTCTAGTCGAAAAATTGCCGTGCTCTATGCCCAAGGCAGTATCGTTAATGGTGAAGGTGGAGCGGGACAAATTGGGGGAGATAGTTTAGCTCGTCAACTCCGCGAATTGCGCTTAGATAAAGATATTAAAGCCGTTGTCCTGCGAGTGAATAGTCCGGGTGGTAGTGCCCTCGCTTCTGATATTATTCAACGTGAAGTTCGACTCTTGCACAAGGAGAAACCCGTGGTGATTTCGATGGGTGATGTCGCCGCATCTGGTGGTTATTGGATCTCTACTTATTCTAACAAAATATTCGCCGAATCGAATACAATTACCGGATCGATCGGCGTAATTGGGATTAACTTTAACTATCAAAAATTAGCTAATAAGAATGGGATTACCTGGGATGTTGTCAAAACATCAAAATTAGCCGATGGCAATACAATCGCACGGCCACGTACTCCCCAAGAATTAGCGATCTCCCAACAGATGGTTAATGATATCTACGACGATTTCCTCAATAAAGTTTCCGAATCTCGGAAATTACCCAAACAAAAAGTTGCCGAGATTGCCCAAGGACGAGTTTGGTCTGGAGTTGATGCTAAAAAAGTCGGATTAGTAGATGCTATTGGTGGGCTGAATGACGCGATCGAATATGCCGCTCAAGTTGCTAAATTAGATAAGGATTGGGAGCTAGAAGAATATCCAGTTGTTGAAGGTTGGGAAGAGAAATTAATCAAACATTTTGGCGGGGGCAAGGAAGTTCGCTTACTCCAAAGTCAAGATCCGCTTACAACTGAATTACTCAAAGTAAAATCCGAACTGAGCATCTTGAAAACCTTCAACGATCCGCATGGTGTATATGTCCGCCTACCATTTAATTTTAAGTTGGATTGATTTACATCCTACCCCGCATAACTCGGTACCGTGTATACACGTAACGAGAAGACAGATCCCCGACTTCTCGAAGAAGTCGGGGATCTAGCGTAATTCTGAGAAGTCTAGTTTCTAAGTGTTTTTAGTATAGCCCCCTATTTTCCATCCTTCGGACATATAACCTTGGTTCCCGTCGGTGCGCCCTCCGTCTGGGCTGCTATCAACGTCACCTTCCCCTTCCCATCGAATACCCAACCCACAGCAGGTGGTGCTAATTTGCGAGTGGTTTGACTAGTCACATTACTAGCCACAGGCTGCGGCTGCGCACCGCGAGGATCGCGCCAAACCACATCACTGGTAAGTGGATCTTCCGCATTGGGTGGGTGTCCGCCGCGTCCAGTAATATAGAATTTGTTATCCCGTTGACTAGCACTACAAGCTTGGGAAATTTGATTACTCGCATCATTAGGCGCAGCCTTGAGTTCGCCTTTATCTTTCCCTGGATCTGTACCTGGGGTGCTGATATTCACGTTTCCACTCCGTCCGAAATCAGAACTAGCAGTAATATCGCTGTTATCGGTTGGGCGGGGGCGGAATTGGATACCAAACAGCCCTTGGGAATCGATATTAACATTGCCACCTCGTCCTTTAACCGCGTTGGCGGAAATGTCGCTGTTTTCTGTGGGGATGGCGACGATTAAGTCTGAGTTAATGTTGATGTTACCCCCATTGCCGCCTGCTTGAACGGTCCCGCCAGCATTGGTAGAAATTTTACTACCGTTACGGAGAAGGAGTAAATTGGCTGGGGTGAGGTTGCTGAGATCGATCTTATTACCTGGACTAAATCCAGATTCACCTTTAAGTTTGCCGCCAATGCTGATATTACCGCCGTTACCAGATGTAGATACGGCTTGAATCTTACCACCATCTAAAGTTATTTTAGGGGATGTGACGATAATATTTCCGGCAATACCCATCTCACTTCGAGAGTTAACTAACAAGCCACTAGCAATATTATCGTCATTCTTGCCAGAAATCGTGACAAAATCGGTAGCATTAACTTTAATCGTACCCGCAGTCCCCTGTCCGAAAGTTGATGCTACAAGTTGAGAACCATCTCGTAAGGAGAAAGAACCAGCCTCGACGGTAATATTGCCCCCATTACCTTTTACACCCGTTTCTATATCACTGAAAATTGCACTGGTAAATCCGTCCTTTTTGCCAGCAATGTTAACAGCCCCACTGACTTTAATTGTGATATTTCCTGCATTTCCTTGTCCTGCTGGCTGAGTGTCAGATTTACCAAAAATACCCGTTTGTAGTTGAGAACCATCTTGTAACGAGAAAGAAGCAGCATTGATGTCGATCATACCTCCTTTGCCCACACCCCCTGCTTTGACGGTGCTAAAGATAGCCGCTCTACCAATAAGGGAAACAACCTCTTTCGCTGTTACTGTTACATTCCCCGCAGTACCTGTTCCCGCAGTTGAGGCTACAAGGCGAGCACCGTCTCGTAAAGAGAAAGAACCAGCCTCGACGGTAATATTGCCCCCATTACCTTTTACACCCGTTTCTATATCACTGAAAATTGCACTGGTAAATCCATCCTTTATGCCAGCAATGTCAACAGCCCCACTGACCTTGACAGTAATATTTCCTGCATTTCCTTGTCCTGCTGGCTGAGTGTCAGATTTACCAAAAATACCCGTTTGTAGTTGAGAACCATCAAGGAGTGAGAGAGATGCAGCGTTGATATCGATCGTACCTCCTTCACCTACCCCACCAGCTTTCACCTGACTGAAAATATCAGCATTGACTAGAGAAACAGTCTCTTTAGCCTTGACTATCACATTCCCCGCTTTGCCCGTTCCCAAAGTTGATGCGGAAAGTTCAGCACCGTCTTGTAAAGAGAAAGAACCAGCATCAATGGTAATAGTGCCACCCTTCCCGACAGCACCTGTTCCGATAGTGCTGCGAATCCCACTGGGAAATGTACCTTTGATGCCAGCAATATCAACCGCCCCAGTTACTGTGACCGTGATATTTCCCGCATCCCCTTTTCCGGCTGGCTGAGTATCAGATTTCCCAATCGTACTGGTAGTGATTTGAGCACCTTCTCGG
>NZ_JANOJV010000140.1:0-2046 GCF_031418915.1 Chamaesiphon sp. VAR_48_metabat_135_sub
TGAGGATCGTAGCTAGCTAATAGATTTATAGCGTGTTTGATAGCTTTTGATTGATTGTCTTCTAAAAGTTTATACATATTCTCACTATTTTTTTCATACTCAATCTGCAACAATTTTGTTAATAGCTTGCCATAATCCTTACGAGGGATTGCTGTATTGTACAAATTGAAATGTAATAAGTACCAGATTTCAAAGCACTCATTAGAATAAGCAACCGATATACCTTTACTTTTAGCCAGTTGCAGAGCGTTGTTAAAGCGTTGAGCAGTTTTATCTGGTGATGGATCTCGATCGAATACACACCATACTCGATTGAATTTCCCATCCTTATTCAACTCTAGAGCCTTTCTAACCACACTAATTGTTTCACATCCAGCCCCAACGATCTCAATTTCTGGTCTAGTACTAACAGGAAAACTTCTAAAATAATTTGGCTCAGTTTTTTTACCTTCACACACAATTAAAAAGGTAGGAATAGGCTTTCTATTACCCATCTTTCGATCTGAGTAGCCTTGACATGAATTAGATCGATCTTTCCTAGACATCTTACTTACCCAATACCCGATTCAAGTCGCCGATAAAAGGAATCGCACCATATTTACCAGCGATATAATCTTGCTCGAATGGTGCATCATCGGGAATCTGATACTCTACTAGAGAATACAAATCTGTTGCTCCATAACGGTCTTTTTCAGTAAACCAGATTTGATCTTTGCGAAACATATTAGCACTCAATAAATTGGTGTCATGAGTGGTGAATATTAATTGGGCATTCCGAGGATTGGTAATAGGTGAATTGAATAATTTGACGATCGCACAACTAATCAGCGGATGTAAACGTGCATCTAATTCATCGACAATCAATATTTCTCCTGCTTGAAGTATATTAATTAGCAATCCTGAGATATTGAATAATTTTTGAGTCCCTGCTGACTCATCCTCATCAAGCTCAAAGTATTCAGTAGCTACTTTATTTCCCTCACGATCGTATTTCCAATGAGCAGTTTTCACTTCATAAGATATTCCACCCGGAAATTCAGGTATTGGTGTCTTAATCATCTGAATATCTTGTATACCCAGATCCAGACTGGTGACTAACCCAATTAAATCTTGAGTCTGATGACCTTGGATCAAGGTATCGATTGTTAAATTATCATAATCATCGTCGTCAAGGCTATTAAATATATTTAATTCATGAAGCCAAACAATAATTTCTCTGGCTATCTTACCATTAAACTGAGCGGCAACAGACAAAAACAATGCGTTTTTTCTAGTTTTATTTTCTAATGATTGACCTTCTCCAAATTTACTAAATACTTTTATTCTGCTGCCTTCTCGATCGAATAGTTGAGATTCCTTTGTTCTTAACGTTTGATACAACCATTCTGATATTACACCTTGACGATCGACCTCAAAGCCATAGCGATATCTAGCAGTCCCAATGATAAAAACCATCTCAAAGTAAGATGGCTCTCCTTCAAATTCAGTATTTAACCGATAAGAATCTGTATTTATCTCACTTGTGATCCGACTACCTACGACAGAATTAATTGTAAATTCTTTCATGAATGAGATGGCACGAACTAGATTGCTCTTCCCACTCGCATTCGCACCATATATAGCAGTACTTTTTAGTAAATTAATTTCTTTTGTTGCCGAAAATAGATTGTTTCTGTTGATAGGATTATCACCCACAACAATCGGTGCTGCTACCATGCTAAAGGTGACAACTTCTTTAAACGATCTATAGTTTCCAACGCTGAATTCAATCAGCATATTTTAAAAAAGACATGCAACATGCATTTTAATTCATCCCAAATTATATCATTTATTTACCACCAAAGAAGTCCCATTTTTAACTGATTTACCGCTAAAGATAAATCCTGACAAAATTAACCTTTGCTGGCTGAATGTTGCTTCAGCACTTGCTTGAGATATTTCCCCGTATGGGATTTAGGATTCTTCGCCACCTGTTCCGGTGTCCCCACGGCTACTAATTCACCACCTTTATTACCACCTTCGGGGCCGAGATCGATCGTCCAGTCG
>NZ_JANOJV010000141.1:0-2104 GCF_031418915.1 Chamaesiphon sp. VAR_48_metabat_135_sub
CTAAGTAACTAAGATAATTCAAACAGTAATTATGAAGAAGTCAGAAGAAATCGATCTCTCTAAAGGGAAAACCGAGCGAATTGAAGTGCGGATGAGTGAGCGCGAGCTGAAAATTATTGATGCTTCTGCAAAAAAAATGAGGATGAACCGCTCTGAATATTTAAGAACTAGAGGCTTAAAACGAGTTTATAAATCTATTCAAGCCATTCCAAGTCCAGACTATGCCAATTTGATGTTGAATTATCGCGAACTCAGAGCGCAAGGGAACAACCTTAACCAAATGACCAAAGCAGTTCACCTTGCTAAATTTACAGGGCAGTCAATCGCGATCGACAAAACAGTACTTCAAGCAGCGGTTGAAGCTAATAATCGTGCAACACAGGCAGTTTTAGGAGTAGCGGGGTAAAACATGGCAATCGCTAAAATTAGTAAAGGTAGCGGCTTTCGTGGAATTATGGATTACTTACTAGATCCTGATAAACGCCCCCGCATCATCGGCGGCTGTGTCTTTACATCCACGGCTGCCGACTTAGCACGAGAGTTTCGGATGGTGGCTAACCTCCGACGTTCGGTGACTAAACCTGTTCGCCACTTCTCGATTTCATTCGCACCTGAAGATGGCACAGTTGATGACGTTATCAAGGAAGCGATCTCGCTGCGGATTCTAGACGGCTTGGGATACGCGGAATGTCAGTTTATCACTGTGGATCATCATCGCGACGATCCAGGACACGATTATGCCCACCACCACGATCACATGCACATCCTTACCAATGCTGTGACCAGTAAGGGCGAATATGTCCGAGATAGCTTTGATGCTTACCGAATGCAAGCAATTCTTCGAGAGGTAGAGCGTGACTTTGGGCTGCGGGAAATTAAATCGTCTTGGGAAATCAAACGTGAGAAAGCTCAAGGGATTCACCTGGATTCCGATCTTGCTCAAAACGTTGCTGCTTCCTTCAAAGACCGTCCCAATCTGGAGACTTGGCTCGGCAGGTTAGCTCAGTCCGATATCGATGTCAGATTCAACCTCAGCATGAGCGATAATGTCATGGGAATTACCTACCTCAAAGATGGAAAAAGCTATAAGGGCAGCGACATTGGGGCGAGTTGGGCTGTGGTGAATGATCGGGTATCCGTTACGGCTGACGATCTTCCGCTGATGCAGGCGACTAATATCAAGAGCCAGGAAAAACCCGTGCGGTTGAGTGAGAGCGATTCCCCAGAGGGGACGCTTTGCGAACGGGCAATGTTCGATCGGGCTGTGAAGATGGCATTGATGAAATTAGGACAGGACAAAAAGTTTAAGAACTCTCGTGCAGATATTAAATTAGATGAGGACACGCTAACTGTGATTAGAATGCGCCCTCACCGACTAATGTTCAAGGCGAGTAAAACAGATGATGGCTGGGAACCTGTAGGTTTTCCCAATATCGAGCAGCGGGATGTAGAACAACTCGAACGCTTTAATGGGGTGGAGCCAGAAAAGTTTGAAAACGTGGCGGAGCAAGTCTTAGAGAAACCTGATATCTATCCAGTTTTTCAAAGATCCAAGCCTGTAGAAAGCCGGAATCTCAGTCGGGGTATATCTTTATAAAATACTCGGTCTTTGTTAGTAAGAACTGGAGACGGAGAAGTAAAGGTTGAGAGGGTGAATATTAATACCTAAAAAGTGGTTGAACTTATCAACTCGTAAAGATTTGACTCGTGAACAATGCCCATCTCACTAGCTCAATCTTTATTCGCTTAAAGTCCGATCGAAATAGGCTACACAGTGCGTAGCCTATTTTTGCTTCAGTTAGCAATTGAGAGTTTGTACGATTCTCCAAGGGGGAGGCTACGCCAACAAGATTATTGCCAGAATTCTAGGGGTAGCGATACAGTAATGAGTTGGGTTGTTGTGAACGATCGGGTATCTATTACTAATAACAATTGCCTTAGATGAAGGTTATTTTAATTAAACATATCTGCGATCGGACAACTATAACTGTTAAAATGTAACTAGAAAAAAAGGCAAGTGAAAACACTTACCTAAACAAAAATAAAATAGTTTTTACATTATAAATGAAAACCTCAAACATTGATACTCAACCATCAATGACTG
>NZ_JANOJV010000142.1:0-25053 GCF_031418915.1 Chamaesiphon sp. VAR_48_metabat_135_sub
GTCTCCTAACCCTCACTATGCCCAAAGCCACCCCCGCCCTGCCTAATCTAGTCAAAGTTGCCCTGGTATCCGAGGTTTTGCCAAGCTAATCAGCCAGACAGTCAGCGGTTGAAACAGCTGCTACTGATCCAAAGTCCTCACTCAACTCAACAAAAATTCTAGTCATGAAAATTGCAATTATCGGTGGTGGTGCCAGTGGCATCGTCACTGCCCACCTCCTCCAAAAACAAGGACATCAAATCACCGTATTTGAACGAGAACCAATCCTCGGCGGACATATCCGCACCCTCAATCAAAATGTCCAACCAAATCGTTGGCGGAGCCTGTCTGTTCGCGGAGCGTCCCGAAGGGAAGGACAATCCGATTGCAATCTCATTCTCGAAAACGGCGTACTAGAATTCCCCACCACCTTTCATAACTTCATCGCATTGATGACAGAACTAGAGATAGAACTAGAACCAGTTAATATTGGCTCTGCACTATTCCTCAAAAATGGCAACCACTATCTTTCCAAAGTCGCGATCGATCGCAACTTCACTGGCATCAAACGTTCGATCGAATCTTGGCGCATGAACTTATTTTATCTCCGTTCTGTTAGCCTACTGATCGCCGCAAAATTCTGGCAGATCATCGATTTTCATAATATATCTGTAGCCGATAGCTTCCAACAGCCATCCCTCCAACATACCTGGCTAAAATTATTCGCCATGTACAGTTATTCGATCCCTTTTCCGCAGATCGATGATTGCCCAGCCGAATTAGTAATTCCCACCCTTCGCGACGATGTATTTGTAGACTGGGTGAGAATTAAAGGCGGCGTATATTCATATATCCAGAAAATTCTCGATCGGTTTCAAGGCGAAATTCTACTAGGAGTCGAAGTTGCTGCTATTCGTCGCACAGCCACAGGAGTAACAATTGAATTGACGGATGGTAAACCCCAAGAATTTGACAAAGTGGTATTTGCCACACCACCAGATCAGGTACTCAAACTGCTAGCAGATCCTCACCCAGAAGAAATTAACAGATTTGCTGCTTGGCAAGGAAACCATATTCAAACCCTACTCCACACCGATGCAGACATGTACGCACCCTACCAAGTCAAACAAGGTTCCGAATTTGATTTTTTTGAGACAGCTAACCAAAATGGTAATTGGGGCTATAACGCCCGCCTCAATCAGCTCTGTGGCATCACATCCCCAGTGCAATATAGTCTATCATTCAACCTCGAAAGCTTAATTGCCCCCGATCGAATTTTACATCTTCAACAACATCACACCCCACTCTATACCGTGGCTGCTTTCCGCCATCGGCAGGAGATTATCGCCACAAATGGCGAATTCAATACTTACCATGTCGGAGCCTATCTCGGCGATGGTTTGCACGAAGGAGCGATTACCTCAGCGATGCGGGTTGCTGCGCTAATAGCTACAACTGAAGTCAGAGGGGAGGGGATGGTTTTATCCTGCTAACCGAATTACTTGCTAGAGCCATTCAAAACCTTCTGTGTGCAGGCTAGATCCGATCGTTTTCTGACCCTTGCATGTCAGAATATAATTACCTGGTGGCTATTTCCATTTTATACTGAGGACGATCGATGCTTGCTTCATCTGGCTCTATTACCGATCTCGAACTTGCAGCGGCTCTAGAAATTAATGCCGATCTGAGCTTCGACTTACCCGATCCTGAAGATGAGGCAGTCGGCGACTTTGACTTTCGACAACGAGTTGATGATGCGTGGATTGTATGCGACAGGTTCGATCTGCAAACAGAAATCTGGCGGGGTCGGATCTTACGTGCAGTTCGCGACAAAGAGAAAAAAGGTGGTGACGGACGCGGACAAGGCTTTCTCAACTGGCTCAAAGATCGGGAATTGAGCAAGAGTCAGGCTTATGCATGGATCGAACTGGCGAATAGTGCCGATACTCTACTGGAAAATGGCGAACTTTCCCCCTCTGCACTCAAGAATTTTAGCAAACGTGCCTTCGTTGAAACTGCCAAATCTTCCCCAGAAGTTCAACAATTAGTCACTGATGCTGCTGAAAGAGGAGATCGAATTACGCGCCGCGAAGTCCGACAACTATCTGATGAATGGATGGCAATGAGTTCGGATCTGATTCCCGATGAAGTTAAGGAGCAAGCTGCCTCTGGAGCTACGCCACCGCGATTTATCGCCCCGTTAGTTAAAGAAATGGAGAAACTACCAGAAGCTCATCAAATCGCGATTAAGCAAGAAATAGCCGCCAATCCCGATGTGGATAATATTAAGCTAGTCACCAGTAATGCCCGCAGTTTATCGAAATATCTCGATGCTGGGGCACAGGTGCAAGTTTTGAATGATTCTAAAGTCGATTTGCCGAATGCTTTGGAAGAAGCGATGCGGGTAGGCTGTCTCCCTGTGGCTGCAGATGTGCTTAAACAAGCGGCTCAATTAGAGCAAACGATGACTAAGTTTTATTTAACCTGGAAAAGATTGGGAAGTCTGGTAGATAGATTGTATGTCGATACAGGTGCGAGTACGCCTAATTTGCGATCGCTCATTGCCTGCATCGAACGTCTCTCCAGCGAAATTGTCGAAGTTCCCTTGGATGATAGCGGTGAAAATTCCATCCGGTTGCGGGTAATGACGGGGGAATAGTTTGAATGAGAGGGTAGAGGATCGCAGGTAGCGGGTAGTTTCCGTTTAATAATCTCCAACTAAAATCTAGCATGGAGCGAATGCCGCACCACGCTAGTAAAACTCGAAACTCACAAGTATATATCGATTGCTGATTGGCTTAGTAACAGCAATTAACCGCGATTCTTAACCCAAACTGACGTTAATTTAGATGGTCGTTCCATTTGGAATCGTAGCGTTTTTGAGCACTACGACAATCCCACTGCGGATATAGTATCCGAGTTCTTCCCGTTGAGCTTCTTGAATACCTTCCTTATTGATAATCATCACATTGGAACCGATGCGGGCATTTTTATCGATAATGGCGCGGCGAATCGTTGAATTCGTACCGATTCCCATTGGTATTCCACCAGTTTCGACTTGAGTTTTGCGCTCTGGTGCGGGTTCGTAAAAGTCAGAACCCATAATCAAGGAATCTTCAATTACGCAACCTTCCATAATGCGGGAGCGAACACCTAAAACGGAATGGTGAATTCGGCATTGTTTGATAATACAACCTTCGCCAATCATCGACTCAGTGACTTGAGCATCGAGTAATTTAGTTGGTGGAAGATGACGGGAACGAGTGTAAATCGGTGCGTTTTCGTCGTAGAAACTAAATGGCGGAGTTGGTTGTTGAGTCAGTGCTAGGTTAGCATCATAGAAAGACTCGATCGTTCCAATATCTTCCCAGTAGCCGTCAAACAGGAAGGCTTGAATATTGTGGGTAGCGGAAGCACCTGGAATGATTTCCTTCCCGAAATCAGTTTGCTCTAAAGATTTTTTGAGTAAATCTACCAATACTTGCTTCTTGAAGACGTATATCCCCATCGAGGCAATATAGGGCTTCTCGGCTGCTTGTTCGGCATTGAGACCTAATTTAGTGGTGTCTACCCGCATACTTTGCAGTGCGGCACCTGTAGGCTTCTCACTGAATTCTACAACGCGCCCAGATGCATCGACTTTCATCAATCCAAATTCGGAAGCATTTTTCTCGCTAATCGGCACTACCGAGAGGGTGATATCGGCATTGGTTTCGCGGTGACGTTCGACGAATAGACGATAATCCATGCGATAGAGGTGATCTCCTGAGAGGATCACCACTTCTTCAACATCCCATTCCTCGATCATCCACAGGTATTGACGGACAGCATCCGCCGTACCCTGGAACCAGTCGGGACTATCTTTGGTTTGTTGAGCGGCGAGAACTTCGACAAATCCATCGCTAAATCCCGAAAAATTGTAGGCGCGGGATAAATGTCGATTGAGGGAAGCGGAGTTAAACTGAGTCAGCACATAGATTTTGAAAATCTCGGAGTTAATACAGTTGCTGACAGGGATATCAATCAGTCGATACTTACCTGCGAGGGGAACAGCGGGTTTTGCCCGTAATTTAGTCAGAGGATACAACCTGGTACCTGCGCCGCCACCTAAAATGATCGATAAAACTTTTTTCACAATAACCTCTTAAAAATAGCGATCCCACAAGGATCGATCTTCATTGCTGGGGGTTTAAATGGTTTCTGCACCATTACCGCTCTAGCAATATCGATCTAGACAACCTCTATCATCTGATAACTTGGGTACTTTCGGGTCGGTTCGATCGGTATTTTCTGCTACTTTATCGGGAGAATTTATTCTGTCACCGATTTTATTCTCGGTCAACCTCAAGAAAATTTCGATAGAATTTTAATAGGGATCGTCGATCGTCTCTAAAATAGCAGGTTTGCACCCATATAGCACTTTCTTTGTAATATGCAGTACGTTATTCGAGAGGAAAGGGGGGGAGCGGGGAGCGGGGTTTCCCCAAGAGAGTACCTTTTCAAGAGAGCGGGGAAAGACCGTACTTCACAATTGGCGGAAAGTGCTGTAACAGCTAGCATATGGATATACCAGGAACGTGGATTATGAATGCCAATCCTCAACTTATGACAGCGGTGGAACAGCTCGGATATCGAGTGACTTGTGGGGATGTGGTTACTCATACTGGTATTCACCTAGAATCAGCACGTTCGGGATTGCTGGCTTTGGCGAATCAAACTGGGGGACATTTGCAAGTCACCGATACTGGAGAAGTTATTTATGTCTTGTCCCCAGATTTTCGGCAAATTTTGATTCGGAAGTCGGTACAGCTCCAATTCCAGGCTTGGCTCGATCGATTCTTCACCGTAGCATTCTACCTAATTAAGATTTCTTTTGGAATTTTGTTGATTGCTTCTGTTAGTGTCGTTTATCTGACGATTTTGGCGATTACGCTAGCAGCCTTATTTGGGAGCGAAGGTGGCGGTGATTGTGGCGACTGCGGCGATGGGGGTGGTAGTTGTGTTTTAGGTATTTTTGATTGGGGTGGTAGTAGCTCCAGCAGCTTGACAACGATGACTACCACCACTAATGAAAATCTCGCACCAGTCCGTGCCAAAACACAACGGAAGCCACTAAATTTCTTGGAAGCAGTATTTTCAGTATTATTTGGCGATGGCAATCCTAATGCGGATTTAGAGCAGCGACGTTGGAGTTATATTAGTAATCTAATTCATCGTCAACAAGGGGTGGCGATCGGCGAACAAATTGCGCCATACTTGGATAATATCGGGCAGGGATTCGACCTCGAATATGAAAACTATATGTTGCCCGTGTTAACTAAGTTTAATGGTATTCCTGAAGTCAGTCCCACCGGACAATTAGTATATCATTTTCCAGATCTCCAATCTACACTCAAGGATACCTCTGGAAAATCTGCACGGGTACCGAAATCTTTGAAAGAACGCAAATGGAAATTTACCAAAGCCACACCAACTCAGACTAATTGGTCGATCGTTTTATTTGCCGCTAATTTAATCGGTATTAGTATCTTAGCTGTCATGATAAGTGGTGCAACGAGTGGCTTGATTGGTGGAGCGATGCCAGTATTAGCTTTTTACGGCATTGGGCTAGTGGCAATTCCTTTCTGTCGTTATTTTTGGGTAAAATATCAGGATCGCCAAGTGCGTAGACGCAATCAGTTACGCCGTCAACAAGTGAATTTATTGAAACAAGAAGAGTCGATTCAACAGAAGTTAGACTACGCTAAACAGTTTGCCAAACAATACAAAATTACCGATCGAGATATCATCTACACTACCGAAGAAGATGCGTTGTCTCAAGAGTTTAAACGGCTAGAATAGACTTTGATAATTGATAACTATACTCTGCGCGGCGATCATCTGAGATGATGTTTTAATCGTGGGGTGCGTTAGGCGGTAGCAGTAACGCACCAAATTACTTTGGCAAAAGTGCAAATTTGTCAAACCCGAATTCTTTTTTCTAGGTATTGACCGATCGTGACTTGTTCGCCCGCACGAGAGATAATTGTTTGGCGAGTACGGTATTTATCCCCAACTAACTTAATTTCCTCTTCAAATACCGAGCCTTGATACTCAGTTTTGAGGCAGAGGGTATTAGGATGGGGGAAATGGTAAATCGCGGTAATTGGTTTAGAAGTTGCAAAACCGCGATCGCGATATAAGATATTCCCTAAAGCTCCGAATAACGTACTTCCTTTTGAAGCTTTTTTCCCCGTCACCGAGTCTCTACTTTCCCACTCAATTTTGCTTCCACAGGTAAGCGCGAACGCCTCTAAACCATGTAATAGAGCTAATTCTTGCAATTCCAGACAGCCCGATTCTAGAAATTGAATCCCAATCTCACTAACGACCTCTTGGGTATCGCCATCGGGCAGCGTATAATATCTTCGTTCGGATAACCAGTTACCAGCAGAAACTCTAAAAAATTTGGCGACTAGTAATTCTTCAGTGGTAGATGCAGATGGAAAGCCTTGTAAACCTTTCGTCATGGGCTTTGTCCTCACAGATTTGAATACATGAATTAGGTTTTAAATCTAAAACCCGTAATACTTCTTAATATAACGATAATATTGGCAATCTGGCTAGATCGATCGTTACAGAAATTGGATCGATCTCCTTTAAACTTAATACCAGCATGAGGTTGATGAATTTTAGTTCGATCGATTCTCCAGGGGAGAGGCTCTCGGTTACGAATTGACGCAGGGAACCTAATAATGTTAATCATCATCAAAGGTGAAAACTAGAACCGTGCTAGCGAACCTCAGTTAGCAAACGACAGAAACATCGCTCTACCATTACATCACCTCCTCACTCTATGAAATTAAATTGGCTCCTCACCGGACTGATTAGCAGTGCGTGCTTATTTCTCGCGGCACCAGCCCAAGCAAGCAAATTCACTGGTTGGGAATTTGACGCTAATCGCAATCAATTGAATTTTGGTACAGATACTGGAGTCAAGCCAAAAGCCACATTACTCGATGGCCCTTACCGCCTCGTCGTTGACTTACCTGGGACAAAAATGACCGAGGCTACTGTGCGCAAGAAATTTGGTGCAGCGGTGCGAGAGGTGCGGATTGCCCAAGCAGATGCTAATAATACTCGATTGGTGATGGAACTCGCACCAGGTTATGGTGTCAGTCCGCAAAATATTATCATTCGGAGCGATATTCCTTCCCGCTGGTCGATAAAATTGAGATCGATCGATCGTGGTGTTTCGACAACTAGCACGGGTCGAATTCAAGCCGTTCCAGTCAGTCCGATCGTTTTTGCTGGGGTAGTGCCCATCGGACAGGAAATGACCGCTCTCAAGAGCCAAATTAAGACCTTAGCATCGAAGTATGATTACCTCTCGCCAGGGATGTTTTTCATGGAGGTGGACACGGGAAATTATTTGGATATTAATGGCGAAAAGAGTTTTCCGGCCGCAAGTACGATTAAGTTGCCAATTTTGATGGCTCTGTTTCAAGCTGTCGATACAGGCAGAGTACGGCTGAATGAAACACTCACAGTCCGACGAGATTTAATTACTGGTGGTTCGGGCGAACTCCAAGGTAGTCCTGGTGCAAAATTGAGCGTGCTAAAAACAGCCACGATGATGATCGCGATTAGCGATAATACTGGGACGAATATGATTATTGACAGGTTAGGTGGTAAAGCAGCCCTCAATAGTAAGTTTAAAAGTTGGGGATTGCGGAAAACTGTCATTAATCGTCCGCTGGGAGATTTTAAAGGTAAAAATACGACTAGTCCCGCAGATTTGGTCAGATTATCAGCGTTAATTGCCAAACATCAACTGATTAGTGAAGCTAGCCGCAGCAAAGTTTTGGATATTCTCAATCAAACTGAAAATCGAAAACTATTACCCGCAGGATTGGGTAAAGGTGCGGCGATTGCCCATAAGACGGGTACGCTAGGGCGATTGATTGGGGATGCGGGGATTATTGAAATGCCGAATGGAAAACTCTATTTGGCGGGGATTTTTGTCAAGCGTTCTTTTAACGATCGCCGCGCTCGCGATTTTGTCCAAGAAGTATCTCGATTGACTTATAAATATATTAACGATCGACAAATAAGTCAGAAATAGTTGTAGGTTAAAAGTAGGAAGTTGAGTAACATTTTGAAGAGTTTGTAGATGGAGGACGAAGAATGATGGTCGATCGCGTTATCACACCAAAAATATCAGATCGATCTTCTAAATACCAAACGATCTATGAGGTAGTCAGAAAGATCCCCCTTGGCAAAGTTATTACCTATGGACAAGTTGCCGAATTAGCTGGTTTATATGGCAAAGCAAGACTGGTAGGTTATGCTCTATTTCGGGTAGAGATAGAATCCGATATTCCGTGGCAAAGAGTAGTAAATTCTAAGGGAGAAATTTCTTATTCGATCGCCCGATGTGGCGGCGATTATTTGCAGAAAACTTTACTAGAGCAAGAGGGGATAAAATTCAAACAAGATAATCGCATCGATCTAAAAATATATCGCTGGCTGCCACCATTAGATTTGATGGATGATTAACTATAGATCTGTTGTTTATATTTCAGCGATCGATTAACAGCAGCCTGTTATTAAAAAGGGAGAATCGAAGGTTAAATAGGTCTCCCCTTTTATCTGTATTCTGACTTCAAATTCACGTCGTTTTAGTGCCACCAGGTCGCGATTGCCGAAGGCAGGCTCAGAGCCAACGAGATGGCGACTACCGCACCGATAATTGTATTGATAACATTCACCAATTCATTACTAAGCCAGTCAATTTCTGACTGTAAAGTAGCACCGATAACACTCTCTATATTTGTAGCAATAAAAGCAGCGATCGTACAAATAATTACTCCAGTAAAGGTAATCATCCCGACACTATAAGCAACTAAAGAAATTAGTATTCCGCCAACGATACCTGCAACTGTTCCCTCCAAACTCACCGCACCTTCAGTACCTCTGGGTACGGGTTTTAATGTCGTAATCAAAAATGTGCTTTTTCCATACGCCTTACCAACTTCGCTCGCAGTTGTATCCGATAACTTAGTCGCAAAACTTGCCACATAACCTAATAGTAGTAAAGATTCCCAGCCAGGATCGAGCCAGCCTAACTTAATTCCAGCGACACCGATCGCACATATCGTAGCAGTAAAAGCCGAACCCCAAACATTTTCTGGTCCTCTGGCACCATCTCTTTTCTCGGCGATTCCTTCCGCTTCTTTTTGCTTCATCCCAATTCTTGTCACCGCCGAACCCACGAGGAAGTAAAACATCACTACCCCATAACCGCGCCAACCCAAAGTACCCCAGACAACTACCCCCAATCCCCAGGCGTGAATTAATCCGGCTGGTGTTAATAGTTTCTTGGGAATAATTGTTGCTACTATTAATAGAATTGAGTTTAAGGCGATCGCTACTAGCCAAGGATTCTGCATACTAAAATCAAACCAATTTGACACTGTATTTAACATAGGTATTGGGTATTGGGTATTGGGTATTAGGTATCAGGTTTTAGGTATTAGATATTAGGTATTGTTAAAATAGATGACTGAAAATTAATTACTTTAATGTCAATATTTAAAATTACTATATTAACAATCTAAAATATTTACATGAACACTGCTAACAATTCACTAGCATTCTGTCTATTTTTGGCATCACTAGAGATCGATCGACGAACGGAGAAAGTATAAATTTTAGCAGCCGCATAAGCCGATCGAGTAAATTCGGTATCATGATTAGAGATGACTACCGAAATACCCTTGTCCATCAATTCACCCGCGAGATCTGCTAATTTCTGCTGTTCCTGTAACCCAAATTTCTCTTTAGTATAATCTGCAAAATTTGCTGTTGCGGTCAGTGGTACATAGGGCGGATCGCAGTAGATAACATCGCCTGGTTCAGCGCGATTCATGGTGGTCACAAAGTCAGCTACTTCAAATTTGGCAGATTGACTTTTAGCCCAAAAATTTAGCAGTTCTGGTACTGGCAGCAGCGGTTTGGCATAACGACCGAACGGAACATTAAATCCACCATTCCCATTGTATCGACACAGCCCGTTAAAACAATGACGATTCAAATAAATAAATAGTGCAGCTTTGCGTTGGAGATCGCTAGTGGTATTCATCTCCTCCCGCAAACGGTAGAAAGCATCCGCCTGGTTATTTTCACTTACGAAAAACTGCTGACAGTATTCAATAAAATCTTTGCCACCAGACTGGACGTGTCGAAATAAATTAATCAGATCGGCATTTGAATCGGCGATGAGATTAGCTGGATAATCCATATTCAAAAATACAGCTCCAGAACCTGCAAACGGTTCGATGAGACGATTTCCTGGCGGTAAAGCTGCCCTAATTCGATCGATAATTCGATATTTGCCACCAGCCCACTTCAGAAAAGGTTTCATCAATAAATTTTGATTTTCAGTGTTATTGTCGATTTTACCGCGTCTGCGAGGTCAATCTAATCACCGCCACTCAAATAGCTCACACCAAGCGGGGAGGTTGGGTTCCCAAGTTGGTACTGCGAAATAATACCTAAGCATAATTACTGAGTCAATCTGGTTCTAGTTAATTGTGCGGAGTGATAAATTTGAAGATTTCATGTAACCTAGGAAAAGAAGATAGAAGTTTAAATATATTTACAAACAGTATCTATGATCGCAACTGCACTGAAACACGAAGTTAAGGATTTATCGCTCGCGCCCCAAGGCAAGCAACGGATTGAATGGGCAGGTCGGGAAATGCCTGTGCTGCGTCAGATTCGGGATCGGTTTGCAGCAGAAAAGCCTTTGGCTGGCATTCGTATCGTCGCTTGTTGCCACATTACCACTGAAACCGCTCACTTAGCGATCGCCATTAAAGCCGCTGGTGCTGATGCAATTCTGATTGCTAGTAACCCACTCTCCACTCAGGATGATGTCGCAGCTAGTTTAGTTGTCGATTATGGAATTCCTGTTTTCGCCTTCCGTGGTGAAGATGAAGCTACTTACAAACGTCACGTTCAAACCGCACTAGATCACCACCCCAACATTATCGTTGATGATGGTTGTGACGTAGTTGCAACTATGGTTCAAGAACGTCAATCTCAATTGAGCGAATTAATCGGTACTACCGAAGAAACCACTACTGGTATCGTTCGTCTCCAAGCCATGTTCAAAGCTGGTGTATTAACTTTCCCTGCTGTCAACGTCAATGACGCAGACACCAAGCACTTCTTCGACAACCGTTATGGTACTGGTCAATCCACTCTAGATGGGATCATCCGCGCTACCAACATTTTACTCGCTGGTAAAACCATCGTCGTCGCTGGTTACGGCTGGTGTGGTAAAGGTACCGCCATGCGTGCCCGTGGACTAGGTGCAAACGTTGTCGTGACTGAAATCGATCCTACTAAGGCGATCGAAGCTGTCATGGACGGTTTTAGCGTGATGACAATGGACAAAGCCGCAGTTGTCGGCGACATCTTTATTACCGTTACTGGTAACAAGCATGTCATCCGTGGCGAGCACTTCGACTTAATGAAAGATGGCGCGATCGTTTGTAACTCCGGTCACTTTGACATCGAAATCGATCTCAAAGCTCTAGCTAGCAAAGCAACTGGTGTGAACACTGTCCGTAACTTTACTGAAGAGTACAAGCTCTCTAACGGTAAATCAGTGATCGTCATCGGTGAAGGTCGTTTAGTCAACCTCGCAGCCGCTGAAGGACATCCTAGCGCAGTTATGGATATGAGTTTCGCTAACCAAGCAATGGCTTGCGAATACCTCGTCAAAAACAAAGGCGAACTCACTCCAGGTATTCACTCTATCCCCGTACATGTGGATAAAGAAATCGCGCGGATGAAACTCGAAGCGATGGGCATTCACATCGATAGTCTCAATGCAGACCAAATCGATTACGCTAACTCCTGGACTTCTGGTACTTAATTTCGACGTTCTCAATTCTGATTTCGATTGAAGTTCTCATTTTATTGGTAGTTTTTAAAGCATAGACCATCATCTGGTCTATGCTTTTTTGTAATGCTGAACGATCGACAACAGGCTTCTCTCCGTAATTTATGCTAACTTTTATAAAGATTCTTAAATTTTCGCGTCAATTTTGCCGATCCTATGGACTTCATTCCTGCTAATATCAAACCCTATCTCAATTTTATCCATCCGCCACTAATGTGGATTTTACTCGCAACTTGCCTGTACGCACTCTACTTAGGCTTCAAGATTCGGGAAACACGTAGTGCAACGGGCGAGGAAAAGAAAAAACTGATCCAAGGTAAGTATATTAACCGTCATTACCAAATTGGTTCGATTATCTTAGCTGTAATGGTATTAGGATCGATCGGTGGGATGACGGTGACTTATATTAATAATGGTAAGCTATTTGTCGGCCCTCACCTGATCGCGGGATTGGGAATGACTGGTTTAATTGCTGTATCGGCTTCGCTTTCTCCCTACATGCAAAAAGGTCTGGATTGGGCAAGATACAGTCATATTGGAATCAATCTCGTCATTGTCGGTCTGTTTGGTTGGCAAGCTTTCTCTGGCGTTGAAATCCTGTTACGGATTGTCAGCAAAATGTAAGGAAAATCGTCTAAATCCTCGTAGATTCAGGGTAGGGGCAATTTATGAATTGCCCCTACCCTGAATTTTGAGAGTAGCTATTGCATAACCGTCAGGATGATTTCAATCGTTGGCATTCGTTAGATAATATAATTTGTCACTTCCCCTTGTGCAGCTTGCCAACTACGGGCATCGTAGTAGAGATCTGCGAGGGAAATACTAGCTAAAGCGGCTTGAAGTTTTTCGTTAAGTCTGCGCCACACCATCAGTGTCACCCAGTCTGCGGCTAAAGAATCCGATCTCGATGTTTGGAGATCGGGATTGTCAGTCACCATCGATTCACCAACGGCAATTAAGATATCACTCAACGAAATTTGAGTGGGATTTTTAGCCAGTTTATAGCCACCGTGAACGCCACGAATTGACTTGACTAATCCAGCTCGCCGCAATTCGATTAGTAATTTTTCGAGGTATGGTACGGGTAGATATTGGCGGGTAGCGATCGAACTAACGGAAGCTGGGCCATAATTTGGTTGTAAACTAAGATCTAGCATCGCTTTAACGCTGTAATCTCCGCGAGTAGTTAGTTTCATCTGCCTTTTTTACTTTCCCAGTACAATTTCTAGTAGTCTATTTATTGTTGGTGAATTGTCATTGAGTCGCCAAACGATCGCGATTGTCGCTAGCTTCTCTACTCCTAATGATACTAGTTGCGGAGATAATTGAATAGGTTTATAAATTACGCCCTGACGATGTGCTGATTGAATAGATGCGGGGAGAATTGAGACTCCCATATTAGCGGAGACTAGACTAACAATTGTCTGCATTTGGATGCATTCTTGAACTACTTGAGGACTAAATCCCGCCGCTTGACAGATGGCAATAATTGAATCGTATAATCCTGGTGCGAGTTGACGGGGGAAAAGGATAAAAGGTTGTGTTGCTAATGCGGTAAGATCGATAGAATCTGCCATCGCTAAATGATGATTAATTGGTAAAGCTATAACTAAAGATTCTTGAAAAATTATCTGACTGTCAAGATCTCGCTCGATAATTGGTGGACGGATCAAACCAATATCTATTCTACCTTCACGCAACCAGATTAATTGTCGATCGGTAGTCAATTCATGCAGTTCAATTTGGACATGGGGATATCGATCGCGAAACTGTTGGAGCATTACTGGTAAAATATTATAAGTCGCCGATCCGACAAACCCGATCGAGATTTGTCCGAGTTCACCGCGACTGGTTTTTCTACCAATATCGATCGCTCGATCGAGTTGTTGAAAGATTTGATTTATTTCAACTAAAAATGCTTGTCCGGCGGGAGTAAGTGCAACAGATCTTTTGGTGCGAGTAAATAATTCAAATCCCAATTCTGCTTCTAAGTCTTGAATTTGTTTGCTCAATGGTGGTTGAGAGATATGCAATTTTTCTGCCGCTTTTCCGAAGTGCAATTCGGTAGCAACCATCATAAAATAACGTAGGTGGCGAAGTTCCATTAGATTTTAATCTTCCTAATAGTATTGTATCGATAATCCTATTTTGCGATCGTTTCAAGGAATAATTTAGAACATCAATAACTCGATGAAATCTCCTAAATCTCCAACTAAATCCGATCCGTCAGACTATCCATCAGCCGCTAGAATTAACTGGTTTCGCCAACACCTTTCTACTTGGGGCGTTGCCAATCGGCGCGATTTTCCGTGGCGAAACACCACCGATTCCTATCATCTCCTCGTCGCTGAATCTCTACTTCAGAAAACTGATGCGGATACAGTTGCACCAATTTACGCACTATTTCTAGCACGTTATCCCAGCATCCACGCTCTAGCCGCTGCCGATCTCGACGATGTTGCCAAACTGCTCGAACCTTTAGGATTATTTTTCCGCGCCGAACGATTGCAGCAGTGCGCTGAAATCATCATTAGGCAACATGAGGGAAAAGTACCCGATATTCAAAAGCAACTGCTAGAATTACCAGGAATCGGCAATTATACCGCTCGTGCAATTGGCTCTCAAGCATTCAATCAGCCGTTAGCTGTTTTGGATGCTAATGTGGCACGGATTCTCGAACGTTTCTTTGGGTTGCAAGGGGAGAGAGTCAAATCTCGGTGCAAGATTCTTTGGGGTGCGGCGGATCTCATTGCACCGAAGACAGAGGTAGGAACCTGGAATCTCGCCCTACTAGATTTTGGGGCGTTAACTTGCAAGGCTCAAAATCCAGATTGCGATAATTGTCCGCTATCGTCCAAATGTGATAAGTGGAAAGTTGCTGAATTTAGGGATGATTTAGGGTAGGGGTAATTCATGAATTACCCCTACCCTAAATTTTGAGGGCAATTCATAACCCAATCCAGCAATTACCAAAAATTATCGTTTATATTCCACACAAATATTCACCAACACCGAAAATCGCTTTCAACTTTCAACTTTCAACTTTCAACTAATTCACAGGGTTCCAAAACCTTTTTTCTTCTTCTTGACTTTTGCAGGTGCGCCTGGTAGACCAGCACCTGTACCAGATTTACCGCCACCCATCCCAGGGAAATTACCCATACTCATTTGTTGCATCATGCTGCGCATTCGGGTAAATTCGGCGATGAGCTTATTCACATCATTTTCAGAGTAACCACAACCTTTGGCAATCCGACGGCGACGACTGGGAGTACTAGCGAGTAATTCGGGATTACCGCGTTCTTCCTTCGTCATCGACTGAATCATCGCTTCGGCTTTTTTGAGTTGATCTTCGCCCTGTTTTAACTGTCCATCGGAGAGTTTACCCATCCCTGGAATCATTTTAATCAAACCGCCAAGAGAACCCATATTTTTCAACATCCGCATCTGTTTGATGAAGTCGTTGAAGTCAAATTTGGCTTCGAGGATTTTTTCAGTTAGTTTAGCTGCATCGGCGATGTCGAAATCTTCCTGCGCTTTTTCTACCAGGGTGAGTACGTCACCCATGCCCAGAATCCGCGATGCCATCCGCTCAGGGTAGAATGGCTGGAGAGCTTCGACTTTTTCACCGACACCGACAAATTTAATCGGTTGACCAGAAATTGCCCGCACGGAGAGAGCCGCACCACCGCGAGTATCCCCGTCTAATTTGGTCAGGATCGCCCCTGTAATGCCGATGCGATCGTTAAACGTCATCGTAACATTTGCTGCTTCCTGACCGATCGCCGAATCCACTACGAGTAAGATTTCATCCGGTTGAATTGCTGCTTTGACATCAGCTAATTCCGTCATCATCCGATCGTCGATCTGCAACCGTCCGGCTGTATCGACAATTACCACATCTACGCCCAGTTCGCGCGCCTTGGCGATACCTTGACGGGCGATTTCGACCGGATTGGCATCCGTACCCATTTCAAACACTGGTACGTCGATTTGCTTGCCCAGGGTGATAAGTTGATCGATCGCGGCGGGACGATATACGTCAGTAGCAACCATCAGTGTGGTACGATTTTCTTTCCGCAGATGGAGGGCGAGTTTAGCAGTCGCGGTGGTTTTACCCGCACCTTGTAAACCTGCCATCAAAATAACTGTAGGCTTTTGAGTCGCATTCGCCAGGGGACTGTTAGTTTCCCCCATCGTCTTGACTAGTTCATCGTAGACAATCTTGATAAACTGCTGTTCGGGACGAACTCCTGAAATTACATTCGCGCCTTGAGCCTTGGTTTCGACTTCCTTAACGAAATTTGTGACCACTTGGACGTTTACATCAGCCGAAAGTAGGGCGCGACGGACTTCCTTGAGGGCATCTTGAATATTGGAGGACTTGATCTTGTCCTTTCCGCGCAACTTTACCCAGGCTGATTCTAAACTTTCGGCTAATTGGTCAAACATAATCAGGAATTAACAGTTATCGTCGATCGATCTATTGGCTCTACCTCTAGTGTACTGGATGATAAATACATTCTGCCGATCGACTAAATCTAGACACCAATTCTCATTTTAAAACTCTCTAGCATTGCTGAATTGAGATATGGTGTTTTGTTGCTGCAAGCATGTTTCTCCCCCACACCCCCCTCCCCATCGGTTATCTCTACATCTCGCAACATTTCTCTCATCTAGCTAGCTGCGTTAAAGTTGAAGATATTCAGCAACTAAAGGCTTTGAACTGTCAAAGTCGTTACAGTGAAAGAATATGCAAGCTTTTAATACAGATAGTTATGATTAACAAACTGCGCTCCCTCATTAAACCTTTGGTGAAGTCCCTCGTAGCAGTCGGACTAGTCCTAACTCTCGTCTTTTCTCAGACTGGAGATGCTCTCGCCGCCCGCAGTGGGGGACGGATTGGTGGCGGTTCGTTTCGTGCGCCCAGTCGGGGCTACAGTACCCCTAGCGGCGGCGGTGCCTATCGCGGTGGCGGTGGTTACTATCCAGGTGGTGGCTTCTCTTCACCGTTCTTCTTTCTCCCCTTCATGTTCGGTGGTGGTGGTGGAAGTCTATTCTCACTGCTGATTATGGTGGCTGTTGGGGGCTATTTACTTCAGACTTTCAAACGGGTAACTGGTGGCGATAGTATCGAAGGTGGGGACGTTTATAATCCTCAAGTTTCGATCTCGCAAATTCAAGTTGGTTTATTAGCTGATGCGCGAAATGTCCAAGCGACTCTAGACAAACTTGCAACTACTGTTAATGCTGAAACAGCTTCAGGACGAATGCACCTGTTGCAGGAAACCAGTCTCGAACTCTTACGTCACCCTGAATACTGGACGTATGGTAAGACTAGCACTCAACAAGCCAAACTCGATCGAGCAGAAGCAGTCTTTAATCAATTGTCTCTCGCCGAGCGCGGTAAATTCACCACTGAAACGCTGAGTCAGGTTAATAACCAACTCCGTCAGGCGGAAACTAATGCCGTCCTAAATTCTACAGGCGAACTGGCGACAGCGGAACAAGAGCAAGAGCGCGGGGAATATATTATTGTTACCTTGTTGGTTGCGGCAACTCGATCGATCCAATTGCCAAAAATCAATGGTGACAGCGATCTGCGTCAAGCCCTACAGATGCTAGGCAGTCTCGATGCTAGCGCATTAGTGGCGATCGAAGCAATCTGGACACCTCAAGCTAATGGCGATGCACTGACTACAGATGATATCCTCACCCATTATCCCGATCTCAAATTAGTTTAGCCGTTTGTTCATTAGATTAAAAGCCTTCCTAAATTGGGAGGCTTTTACTTTTGTTGCAACATTTGTGATAACATCAGACATAATAGCTATTAAATAGCCCACAAGGAGGTGTTCGTGCTTTTAAACATCAAGAAGCGAGGTAACTCACTGAGCATAATTGTGCCCAAAGAAATGGCGACGAGTATGAGTGTTGAAGATGGTGATAATCTCTTTGCAACAAAAACACCATCAGGATATGAGATTTCGGCATACGATCCTAGTTTTGCAACCAAGATGACAGCGGCTCGAAAAGGTATTAAAAAATACCGCAATGCGTTGATTGAATTGGCAAAATGAGCGAACCTTCTTGGCTGGATTGTCGCGATGTTCGTGCAATTCATGGTGAAATCATCGCGGAGTCTGGTGGAGATCCTGGCATTCTCAGTGAAGGTGGATTGGAATCAACTTTAAACAAGCCCAAAAATTTATATTGCTATGATGATAACGCAACTCTATTGACGTTAGCTGCATCTTACGGCTACGGACTTGTAAAAAATCATTGTTTTGTAGATGGAAATAAGCGGATCGCACTAATTGCTGTCTATACATTTTTATTAATTAATGGCATTGAACTAAGTGCATCAGAACTTGATGCAGCAAGTTTTTTCTTAGATTTAGCCGCAAGTCTCGAACCGCAGGAAGAAGGTATGCACCGACTAATAAATTGGCTGGAAGTTAATAGTGAAACGATCGATTGAGCCAGATGGTGCAAGATATGAGTAACCGTACCCAATCTTGAGAGAGAGCGAAAGTCAGCAACCCCCCTTGGTATTTTGGTGAAAACCACTATAATAAAAGTTAGGTTGAAAAAAACACCCAAATACCCACCACCCAAATGTTTGTCACCGCACGTCCAACAGCTCAAGATCGGCTCCCCATCGATTTAGTAGCAGCAATTCAGGAGTTAAAACAATCGCTAAATGCTGTTATCCTCGCGCATTATTACCAAGATGCGGAGATTCAGGATGTGGCGGATTTTATTGGAGATTCACTAGAACTATCCCGCAGAGCTGCAAGTACTGATGCCGATGTCATCGTGTTTGCTGGCGTTCACTTTATGGCAGAAACTGCCAAGATTTTGAATCCGCAGAAGTTGGTATTATTGCCAGATTTAGCAGCGGGATGTTCGCTTGCAGATAGTTGTCCGCCCGATGCTTTTGCAGCATTTAAAGCAAAATACCCCGACCATATTGTGATTTCTTATATCAACTGTACGGCGGAAATTAAAGCCCTCAGTGATATTATTTGTACCAGTTCTAATGCCGTAAAAATTGTCAAACAAATTCCACTAGCACAGGGAATTATTTTCGCCCCCGATCGCAATTTGGGACGATATGTAATGCAGCAAGCCGAAAGGGAGATGGTACTGTGGCAAGGGAGTTGTATGGTACATGAAACCTTCTCAGAGAAGAAGTTGGTGCAGCTTAAAATTAATCATCCCAATGCCGAAGTAATCGCCCACCCAGAATGCGAGGAAGCCGTATTGCGCCATGCCGATTTTATCGGTTCTACCAGTGCGTTATTAAAATACACAGCCGAGAGCCAGAGCACTCAATTTATCATCGCGACAGAGCCAGGAATAATTCACCAAATGCAGAAAGCTCAACCCCAAAAAGAGTTTATTCCTGCACCACCAATAAATAATTGTGCCTGTAATGAATGCCCACATATGCGATTGAATACATTAGAAAAATTATATCTGGCAATGCGCGATCGGTCGCCAGAAATTACCATGCCTGAAGAGATTAGATTAGCAGCTTTACATCCGATGCAGCGGATGTTGTCAATGAGCTAAAATAACGACTTGGTAATGGTGCTAGAACCTGGAAGGCGATCGAGTGCGCCTCTCCATCATCAACTCCTAATGTTTTGAGAATCAGTTTGGCAATTTGTTCGGGATAATCTGGTTCTGAATGCCCGCCCAGAATCGTCCGCATCGCCATCAGCCCCGTACCCAGAATCAGGTCGATCGCGGCTTGCTGAGTTTCTACTTGAAATCGCTCCAATCGAATCCCCGCTTCTAAATCCGTCGTCACCCCTGTTTTAATTGTTTCACTCAATGGAGCTGCCACCAAACCACTTCTAACGATGACCCAGCCCCAAGTAGAGTCGCGCCTAGCTTGATGTAAAAATTGTCGAATCGCGATCGCCATCCGTTCGGCGGGATCGGTAATTACTTCAGACTGCGCCCAAATACCATGATTCATCTCATCGCTAAGAGCGGCGGCAACTGCGGTTAGCACTTCTTCTCGCGTCTGAAAATAGTTATAAAACGTCCCCCGCGCCACTGCTGCTTCGGCAATAATCTCATCGATCGTTACTGCATCCGCCTCTTTGCGGGCAAATACCCGATAGGCGGCATCAATCAGGATCGCCCGCGTCCGTTCCCGTTTTTCTAAACCGATCGATGCTCGTCGCGATGGCTGCATATCACCAAAAGAAGGCTAACTATAGACTTTAACCATACCTCTTAATTGACGATCCGATCGAATTGACGCTAGTATCAAAATGACAAAACTGTCATTTTATTTTGCGAGTATAAAGGAGATCGAGATCGTGCAGATTTTAGCGATCGCATTGGGCAGTCAAGGTGACGTGCAACCCTATGTGGCATTGGGCAAAGGCTTAAAAGCAGGAGGGCATAGCGTCCGCGTGATGACTCATCTTAACTTTGAACAGTTAGTCACCGCTCATGGCTTAGAATTTTATCCAGTCAAAGGTAACATTCGAGAGATTGTCGAATCACCAGAGATGCGGGCATTATTGGAACGAGGAAACTTCCTGAAAATTAACGCATATACTGCCAAACTCGCCCAAACTGCCGCGACCGATTGGACGCAGGCTGGCTTAGTAGCTTGTCAGGGGATCGATCTAATCGTCGTGGGCATTGGCGGGTTGAACATCGCGGTTGCCCTGGCTGAAAAATTACAGATTCCCATCCTCCCAGCTTTTCTCTTTCCCTTTACACCGACACGGGCGTTTCCAGGAATCCTGTTGCCGCAGTCTCTCTCTAAGTTGGGCGGCACATTCAACTGGTTATCCCATCTTTTGGTGCAACAGATAATGTGGCAAGGGTTTCGCACAGCCGATCGCCTGTCCAGATTAGCAGTATTAAATCTCCCCCCTGCACCCTTCTGGGGGTCGTATAAATCGCTTATACTGCAGCGATATCCAACGATCTATGGTTTTAGTCCATCTGCGATCCCCCAGCCTGCTGATTGGCGGAATACCGCAATTGTAGGCGAATGGTTTTTGGCTGCTGCCGACTGGACTCCACCCGCAGATTTAAGGGAATTTTTGCAAAACGGCTCACCGCCTGTGTATATCGGCTTTGGTAGTATGAGCATTCGCGATCCAGAAGCAACTGCGGATCTGGTGCTGCAAGCAATCGATCGCACCCAACAACGGGCGATCTTGCAATCTGGCTGGGGCGGTTTGAGTAAAGCCGACTTACCGAATCATGTGTTGATGGTAAATTCAGTTCCCCATGCCTGGTTATTCCCTCGGATGGCGGCAGTAGTGCATCATGGTGGTGCGGGAACGACAGCAGCGGGACTCAGAGCAGGAGTGCCATCGATCGTCATTCCGTTCTTTGGCGACCAATCTTTTTGGGGGCAACGGGTAGCAGATTTAGGCGTGGGGACTACACCGATTCCCCGCAAGCAATTAACAGTGGAAAATCTGGCGCAGGCGATCGATCGAGCGGTGACAGATCCAATCATGCGTCAACGCGCCGCCGAGCTGGGGGCAAAAATTCAGGCTGAGGATGGGATTGCTAGTGTCGTGGCGATCGTGAGATCGATCGAGGATGAGATAAAAACAGCGAGGACAGTTACATAACAGCAGTTCCCACCCATGCCCTAAGCGGCAATGCTTTTCAAAAAAGCTGTAATCGCATCTTGTCCGCGTTGGGCATTTCCTGTTGTCAAAAAATCTAAAATCGCCCCCTGAAATAAATAAAATAGGGCTAAACCAATAGTTCGATCGTTTGTCAATGTCGAGAGCGAATCTACCCATTGTTGACTTTCACGCTCCAAGAAACCTTTTGTTGCTAAATCGCCCTGGATCGCACGTTGATGTAGCTCCATCGTCAGCTTTAGTAAGCCATTCATCTCTGGTGAAGTCAAATGCTGCCACATTGCCAGCAAAGGGGTTGTTAAGTTATCTCTTTCAACGGAAACGCTGTGAAATGACCAGAGTTTTTCGCGGAGGCGAGTCTCCAGCAGACTGATAATTTGTCGCTCCAATTCCTGCTTCGAGCCAAAGTGGTAAACGAGCATTCGCCCACTAGTACCAATCCGCTTGGCGATCGCATTGATGCTAGCATCCAATACACCTACCTCGATTGCGGTGGCTAGACATTGCTCTAATAGCTCTTGCTTCTTCTGTGGCTCAGTCGGTCGGTTCATGTCTTGACAGTTAACGTAATAGCCATTACAGTAATAATTAACGTAATAGCTATTACGTTAATACTGCTATAGAGGAAAAAGATCGTGAATATACACAGTAGAACTAGTATCAGTAAAAAATCACAATCAATCGATATTATCTTGTTTGCGAGTCTCGGAGCCGGCTTTTGGTTGACTTTTTTATTACTCATCCGATTTTGGGGTGAGTACTTGTTTATCGATCGCAATCCTTGGCTACTATGTTTGTTTATCCTATCGATACCCCTAGCTTGGGTATTAATCAAAGTCAGTATGACGATCTGTAAGGTGGAAGGCGAGCAGGTATTGACGGCGACGGTACTGATGTCACTAACGGCGATGTTACTAGATGGCATTGCGTTAACGTGGTTTCAGAATTGGTATGGGCTAGAACCGACAAAGTTGTTGCTGGTTGCCGCTTGGTTATTGTGGGGTGTGGGGATCTGTTTAGCTATGGGCTATTGGAAATCAGTAAAACATTAATCGATCGCAGAAAACTAGTAATTTTGTTTTGATGCCAGATGTGAGTCTCGATCATTTACGTCACAGTGCCGAATTGTCATGACGGAAGGCACCAGCAAAGACACCTAAAGCCTCAAATCTAACTACTCGATCGAGACCAAATATTAAAAAAAAGTATCGTAATTGACCAAATACCACTTCCTGTTAGATAATCTTGCTATCATAATGATAAGTAAAGTTAATCAGTAGTATAACGGGGATCGTAGTAATGGCGGAGCAAGCAATTTGGAATGAAGCGCGAGAAATGGCCGTCTATCATCCTGGACAAAAAGTCGAAATCAAACATCGTCCAGGGGTCATCGATACCGTCATCGCCTACGATCCCATGATGGTACCACCAGTAATGCTCGCTAGCGATCCCCAACCTCGCTATCCTGAAGAATTAACCCTAGTTTCCCAACCCGCAATTGCCTTTGATTGGCGGCATCCTTGGCCTAAGGCTCCGATCGATCGGGCGATCCCCAATCGCCGTCAGCTCGTCAAAGCTTAAAATACGATTGCGAATTGTAACGCAGCTACCCCGCATGGCGGCGGTTTTCTGCGATACTGATAAACCGATAAAAGAATTATGTTGGGAGAGCTGTCTCATGCGGGATGCTGTAACAAATCTCATTAAAACTTACGATATAACAGGCCGTTATTTAGACCGGAACGCCATCGATAGCTTAAAAACCTACTTTGATACTGGTGCGGCAAGAATTGCTGCTGCTGGGGCGATTAATGCCAACGCAGCCGCGATCGTAAGACGAGCGGGTTCGCAGTTATTTGAAGAATTGCCAGAATTAATCCGTCCGAGTGGTTATGCCTATACCACACGACGTTATGCCGCATGTCTGCGGGATATGGATTATTATCTCCGGTATGCTAGCTACGCGATTGTTGCTGGAGATACCAATGTTCTGGATGAACGGGTGCTCCAAGGCTTACGGGAGACTTATAATTCCCTGGGTGTTCCCATTTCACCAACGGTGCGGGGAATCCAAATCATGAAAGATTTGGTTAAGGCTCAATTAGCGGCAATGGGAGTCACTGATACTAGCTGTGTCGATGCACCTTTCGACCATATGACTCGTGAAATCAGCGAGCAAGACATCTAGGAAGTTGCGGCGCGCGCTTGTCGGGTTCCCCGACAGTTCAGCGCGACAAGACAGAAAGTTGAAAGTTGAAAGTTGAAAATTCCGAGCGTCGGGTTATTTACTTATCATCAGATTGACTAAACTTATACAAAAAGAGATCGCGAGTCCATGCTAATTTATAGCAGGATTCGCGGTCTCTTTTTGGTGAAATTAGCTTTTAGCTTGAGGCTAAAAAAGGGGTGGGAGGTTAGGGAGTAGTTGGAATGTGGATTTAATCTAAACTAAATCTCTTTCCAACACTTTCCCTAATTCCTAATTTAAGCGGCTGGCTCTGGAACCACAGCAGTTAGACTGTCGAGTGAGAGCGGAATAAAATCACATGTGCTGGTTAACCCTAATAACATTGGCTCATTGGGGTTGATAACTTTACCAGTAATTCCACAGCGTTCTTCAGCATTCGCAGTTGCGGTGACTGTAGCGCGGATATCTTCAGAAGTAAATCGATGACGATAATCACCAGATTTTTGCTGGACGTATTTCCACAATACCTCACGGATCAAAGCTTGATAACCTTGATGTCCAGAGATTTCTTTCAGACGTTCTTTGAGTTCGCGTTCGAGGCGAATACTAGTAACTTCCATTTCAGTGGTTGGTGTCCGCTTGAGTGTATGCATTATTAAGTTGCTCCGAGAATTTGAATAGACAGGGTGGTGTATTTAGTGTAGTATTTTTTGCAGCAAATAGCAAATATTTTCTAAACTTTATTAATTATTCAGCACTGAGGTACATTTGTCATATTTTTTTAAAAACAGTTACGGGATAAAGTCTCGATCTCCCGCATTCCATCAAGAAAGTACCTCTCGCAGCAATACCAATTGCGATCGGCCTGACAGTAGCCCTAGAAGCCGCCTGTATGGGGCCAATTACTGGAGCGAGTAGGAATCCGGCTCGATCGCTAGCTCCAGCCCTTGTCGGCGGGAATTGGCAGGATTGCTGGATATACCACCAGTGCCAATTTTGGGGGCGCAATTGGCACTGGTGGTGTATCGTCATCTCTCGAACAATTTTTCCGATCTCAAAGCAATCGGCGTAGATCTGAGGGTACCCCTTAACGGCACCCCTACAGTTTAATTGTGGAGCAGGGTGGCTTAATTGTCGGGGGAAAATATTTGAAACCCTAGTTCTTCGTTGTCAACCGCCGTGGGGAAACACCCGGGGGGGGGAATAATAAATTGACCAACCCCCGGGGTTGGAGAATTTATGGGATTTTAATTTGGGGTTAATAAAAAAAAAAGGATAAGGGTTAATTTTTT